>JABGOT010000031.1 GCA_018648985.1 Candidatus Ruthturnera sp. | reverse complement strand
GAATTATCGGTTGAATTAAAAGCCCAGCAATAATCACCACAATAACAATAACAGCCGGCACCGCAGCCACAGGACCACCAATACCGTACAATACGAACAAGAAAAGAACAATAAAAGGCAAGTCAACAAAAGCCACAAATGAGGCAGAAGCGATAAAATCCTTAAGTGAATCAAACTCTTTAACCACCGCAGATATCGCACCTGCTGGCTGGTTAATAAGTTGTTCGTTACGTGAAATTCTATCAAACAAATTATCTGATACCTCAATATCAACCATGGCACTGGCTTTATCAGTATATAGGCCACGCAGTACTTTCATGACAAAGTCAAACAGCACAATCACCAAGATACCAACCGTTAAGGCGATTAAGGATTCGATGGCATTATTTGGAATGACTCGGTCATACACTACCATAATGTAAAATGCACTAAAAAGTGCAAACACATTAATAAAGGCAGAAGCTGCCATGACTTGAATGTAGAGTTTTTTATTTTTTAAAACCGGGCCCCAGAACCAATGATCCTTGGTTAGCTGTATGTATTTTTGTCCAGACATGTTAATTTTATTGGACGAATGTTAATTTTATTGGACGAATGTTAATTTTTTCCATCAATTGCTCATTAAGTGTCCAATAATCAATGCTCATTGATTGCTCAAAATATGGGTAAGAAAGTAAATCTCGTTGAGCTTTACCTAATTGAAGTTGGGTTTGAAACTTGGTTAATAAGCCTTCATCTGCCACGGCTGATCTTTGCATGATTTGGCTTAGCTTTTCAGTTAAATTAACCACTTTCTTACGGGTAGATAATTTTTCAATTTGTAAGCTTTGATACTTTTTGGTTAATTTATTTAACGCCAATAATTTATCTTGGTCAAGCGCTCTCATTATATCATTCTGAACCTTAACTCGGTAAGTTAGTCCGCGCTGCTTAACCTGACTCAAGTCACTATCAAACAATGGCATGGTAAGATTAACACCACCATAAACCTCGTATTCACTGGCATCTCGAGTAAGATCATAAACCACGCCCGTGATTGAAGCGCTCAATTGGGGCATGTTTTCAGATTTAAGGCTTTTTATTTGGCTGCGTAATGCTGACTTTTCATAATTAATAATTTGAGTTGAGCGCTGATATTGTATTGACTGATCAATAACAAATTTGATTGACTGCTGATTGTCATTCAGCTGTTGATTAAATTGCAAGATAATCTGGCTAACCGCGTTAAAATCATTGCCCTGGAGGTTAAACTCATTCCTAAGAATCGTTGCTTTTGCCGTTTTTTCTTTTTCTAGCGTTTGTGATTCAGTTTGTAAATCAAGCAGTGAAAGTTGCGCTTGACGAACATCCATAATCGTACCAATACCACTGGTAAAACGCAATTTTATTTCATCGATTGATTTATTTGCAATACTGATATCTTCACGCAAACCAAGTAGTGATTTTTCTATTCGAGTGACGTCGTTAACGGTATTTAACAACTTGCTCAAAATAGTTGAAAAAGACTGATAATACTCCAACTTTAGCGCTTCTTTTCTAAGCACTTCTGCATCGGTTTTAAACGCAACCACGCCAAAGTCATACAAATTTTTATTGAATGTAATCACCCCATCTAAAAACTCTCGATCAAGATCATCTGACTGATTAATACTGCCAGTTGCAATATTATCTTTGATTGAAATTTTACTCTTGGTTGACAGATTAATCTTCAGACCATCTTCCGCCAAAATCTGATCCACACTAATACCTTTAAGTGTGATTTCATTGGCTTTTTCAACCACCTTTGGATGATTCGAAACACTAATTGAAACCAATGCTAGTTCTGCCATGCTGGCAAAAGCTTTACTTATCAACATCAATGCAGTCATTAAGACTATTAATTTTTTTGTCATTTTTTTAAACTTAATATAATAATAAAACAGCTGAGCGCACCCTAGCTATTTCAAATTAATAATTGATTTAGTTACAGTATATCAACACTATAACTTAACGGCGTCACCACGCCATCATCAGTGTCCACTATTATATTATTCAATGTAATACTAATATCCTGCTTAGCGTCTTCAGGATTGACATATAGAGTCGCTATTTTTTTATCAATTTGTATATTTCCTGTAAAAACAGTGTCATCAGAAACATCTGTATTAACAATTTTAGTGCCATCTCCCACAATCACAACCTTTCCTGTTGCGCCATTAATAGTTGTATCTGATGTATCGCGTGTTCCAATATAATCCGTTGTTGCTGCATATGCGCCCGTCAATATGCTTGAACTGCTATCCACCAAACTTACACCAAATTCTTCTAAATCTAATGACGTCCAATCAATATCAAACTCAACCCCTCTAATTTCAGTTGCAGCACTATTTTCGCTCAATGAATTGATACCTTCAGCATCTAAATAAACATCGAATTTAATCAAATTCTCAGTTGAGCCGCCGGTTCCATCTGATCCATATAATAAAATAGATGCATCCATTTCAGTTATTGTTTCAATATTTCGTATTTGAACCAATTTAACAATGTCAACCACCGCACTGGTGGCACTACTGGTTGAAGTCTCTACTGTATTACCATCATCCGTATAACTCGCCGTTACCCTAAAGACTGAGCCAATATCAGCATCAACCAGAACTAGAGTGGTGTTTGTCGCCCCAGCAACATCCACACCATCTTTACTCCACTGATAGCTAACCGTTCCCATGCCATCTGCATCAGTCAAATCATTGCTGGCAGTTAATGTTT
>JABGOT010000026.1 GCA_018648985.1 Candidatus Ruthturnera sp. | reverse complement strand
GGATTTTGAGTTTTTCAATGCTATTAGGGCGTTTAGAAATATTAACGTTAATGGCGCTTCTGCATAAGGCTTTTTGGCGTTTTTAGTTAAACCTTCTTCAAAAATTCTGTGATTTTTTTTGGCAAGTATTTTAAGACTCAACCACAATGTTGTAACTAGGTAGCGCGGCTATTAATTGCTTTCCATAAAACTTAGAAACTAAACGGTTATCAAAAATCGTAATTTTTCCGGTATCAGTTTCGGTGCGAATCAAACGACCACAAGCTTGAATCAGTCGTAGTGAAGCGTCAGGCAGAGAGATTTCCATAAAAGGGTTACGATTTTGAGATTGTAGATAATCTGCTAAGGTTTTGTCAATTGGTGAAGTGGGCACGCTAAAGCGTAGTTTGACAATAACTACGTGAGTTAAATTATCACCTTTTAAATCAACACCTTCTGCGAAACTGTCCAGCCCAAATATAACACTACCTTTGCCTTGTTTACGCAATGTCATGTGTTTTTCTAAAATGGTTTTTTTAGGGTATTCGCCCTGGATGAAAAGATCGCAATTAAGCTTGGATTCAACCATGTCAGCCACCATTTGCATTTGCTTATTTGAGGCAAATAATACCAACGAACCTTCTTGAGCGTTTAGGCGTTTTAGTAGTTGGCTAGCCACTTCTTTTGTATGTTCAAACACTTGAGTCGGGTTGAATTTAAATTTGGCAATGATAAAATCAACTTGATCAAACTCAAAAGGTGAGGGCAAGCGTAAATATTGGTTTTCTGGTTTTTTTAGCCCCAGTTGTTTGTTGAGTCGATCAAAACTACCTAAAGAGGACAGGGTTGCGGAGGTGAGAATGACACCCGCGGCTTTTGACCAAATAAGCGCATCTAAATTGCCAGAAATATCTGTTTGGGCGCTATATAAGCTGTAGTTGGCCTTTTTGTTGGCCAGGGTGTTTTTTTCAATCCATCTGGAATGTGGAGATTGGGTGCTGTCGTCACTTTTTAAAAAAGAGGAGAATAGTTCTACAATACTTGAAAGGTGTTGTTCGCATTCACCACTTGCAGTATTAATAGGGTCGCCAATGCTTTTATCAATGACTTTAATTTTTAAATAATCAGTCCAAGACTCTCTGAGTGCGCAAAATTTATTTTGAATATTGCTAACTGAGATAAATAGATTTTTACTAATGTCTTTGATAGGCTGATCGACCATACCTTGGTCAAACAAATAAATATCTTCGTCAAAATCCAGGGTTTTAAGCAATGTGCTGAGATCGGATAAATAATCATCAATTTGCTTGATGTTAATGTCGGGCGCGTCTTGCTCGGTAAGTTTACACATTTGATCGCTCACACCTTTGGCTTGGCGAATACTGGTTTTGATAAACTCAGTGCCGGTGCTCAGTGAAAAATGCGATAGCGCCTTGCTACTTAAATGGTGCGCTTCATCAAAAATAAAGATCGAATCATCGACATCTGGGAGTACAGTGTTGCCTGTGGCTAAATCGGCTAACACTAAGTCATGATTGGCAACGATTACATCAGCCTTGGTGATTTGCTTGCGTGCTTTGAAAAACGCGCAATCTTGATAGAATTCACAGCTTTTGGCGGTACAAGTAAAGCGATTACAATTAATCTTTTGCCAAATAGTATGATCAGGCGTACGCATCAGATCATCAATTTCACCATTCCATTTTTTAGCAGAATAGTCTTCTAATAATTCAGCCATTTCTTCAAGTTGGTATTTGCCTGGCGGCTCGTCAAATAATAAGCTTGAATCAAATAGTGTGCTGTCTGTCGCGCTATCTTCGCACAGATTAATTAGATTACGAATACAAACATAACGCGAGCGACCTTTAACCAAGGCGTATTCAAAATCAACTTGGCAGTATTTTTGCGCCTCAGGAATATCTTTGAGCAGTAATTGCTCTTGTAGGGCGACATTGGCACTGGAGACAATCAGCTTTTTTTTATTAGCTTTGGCAATCGCAATGCCACTGAGTAAATAGGCAAAGGTTTTGCCCGTGCCTGTGGGTGCTTCTACGCATAAAATTTTGTTGGAATCTGGGTAGTCACCGCACAGTGTTTTGGAGATTTCAGCAATCATTTTATTTTGCGAAGGACGTACATTAAAATCTGACATATCAGACTTTAGAGCAATAAATGAATCGCGTATTTGAGCTTTAAGCTCGTCAGATAACACTAGGACTTGCGCGCAAGTGACAAGTCACACAGCAAAATAAGCGCTTCTTTGTAGGGTGACTCATTAATATCCTTAAGAGAAGATTTGGCCAAATCTGCAGATTTTTTGGCTTGTATTCGTGTGTAGCCAAAAGCATCAACAGATTGTAATATTTGCACCACTTGAGTGATTTTGCTATTATCAGCATTGTTAATAGCCTCTTCCAGTAATTGCTTGTCTGAGCCTGAGGTGTTAGCCAAGGCGTAAATCATTGGTAGAGTGGTTTTGCCCTCAGCAAGGTCATCACCTACTTCTTTGCCCATGGTATCGCTATCGGATTCATAGTCTAGCACGTCATCAATGATTTGAAAAGCATTACCCAGGTGTAAGCCGTAATCTTTTAAGGCTTGCTCTTGATTGCTATCAATCTCAGAAAGCATGCCGCCAATTTGTGTGGCCGCTTGAAAAAGCACCGCAGTTTTACGCTCAATGACTTGATAGTACTCCGCTTCTGTTAAAGCAGAATTTTGACAATTAAGCAGTTGTAAAACTTCACCTTGGGCAATTTCATTGGTGGCTTTGGATAGAATTTGCATGATTTTCATT
>JABGOT010000061.1 GCA_018648985.1 Candidatus Ruthturnera sp. | reverse complement strand
TTATGCGATAAATTGACTAAAAATTAATGATTATTGGCTTAAATATTAAAAATTTGCTAAATTTTTAGATAAAAATGTTATTTTATTGGTTTTAAATCGATAATTTTTTACAAAATATAGGCGTAAAGAATTAGAAAAAGCAGGAACTTATCATTTATAAGTGACTGATTTTGAGAATTTCGACAACAAAGAATTTGGTGAAAAGTACCCTTTAACACCTAAATGTATAAGTTCTGCTACGAGCAAATAAATTGCTCAACATAACTAAAATTCGATGCCTTCGATCTCAGCGATAGTATGAATGTCTTTATCACCACGCCCAGAAAGATTGACAATGATATTTTTATCTTTGCCTAGCTCTTGGGCGAGCTTAATGCCGTAAGCCACGGCGTGAGAAGATTCTAACGCTGGCAAAATACCTTCAACTCTAGTGAGCGTGTGAAAAGCATCAAGCGCTTCCTGGTCAGTGATTGCCACATATTGCGCACGACCCGAGTCTTTCAGATAAGCATGTTCGGGACCTACACCAGGATAATCTAAACCAGCTGAGATTGAATGACCTTCAATAATCTGGCCGTTCTCATCTTCCATTAGGTAGGTTCGATTACCATGAAGTACGCCTACACTGCCGGCACACAGAGGTGCTGCATGGGCTGTTGGGCCTTTTTCTATGCCATGTCCTGCTGCTTCCACACCATAAATGTCCACCGAAGCATCATCAATAAACTCATGGAATAAACCAATGGCGTTCGATCCACCACCGACACAAGCTACCAGCGCATCTGGCAATCCACCCACTTGGTCGGCAAATTGCGCTTTAGCCTCTTTACCAATCACACTTTGGAAATCACGCACCATCATCGGATAAGGGTGTGGGCCAGCAACCGTGCCAATAATATAAAAGGTGTCATCAATATTAGTTACCCAATCACGCATCGCCTCATTCAGTGCATCTTTTAGGGTTTTTGAACCTGAAGAAACAGGCACTACTGTGGCGCCTAATAATTTCATGCGAAAAACATTAAGCGCCTGACGGGCAACATCAACTTCGCCCATATAAACAATGCATTCCAAGCCTAGACGAGCCGCAACGGTAGCAGTCGCTACGCCGTGCTGGCCTGCACCAGTCTCAGCAATAATACGTGTTTTACCCATACGCTTAGCCAATAAAGCTTGGCCAATGGTATTGTTTACCTTGTGTGCGCCGGTATGATTTAGATCTTCACGTTTGAGATAAATCTGTGCACCGCCGAGTTTTTTACTGAGATTTTCAGCGTGATAAAGCGGTGTTGTGCGGCCGACATAGTGTTTTAGATCGTGCTCAAATTCTTTTATAAAATCTGCATCGTCCTTGTATTTTTCATAAGCCTCTTTAAGCTCAGTTACCGCGGTCATTAATGTTTCTGCAATAAAGACACCGCCGTATTGTTCGAAATGACCTTTATCGTCTGGCAATGAATAATTCATGAACGCGCCTTATGTATAAATTGTTTTATTTTATCGATATCCTTAATACCCGGGCCACTTTCCACGCCACTAGACACATCAACCGCATAAGGGTTTACCTGTGCAATTGCATCAGCAACTGTATTTGGATTAAGGCCGCCAGCCAGAATGATTGGCAAATTGATATCGACCTTAGCCAAACTCCAGTCAAACGCCTCGCCCGTACCACCATAAGTGTCTTTGTTAAAAGCGTCTAACAACAATCCACTGGCTTGATGATAATCATCAGCCATTTGAATAATATTGGTGTCTTGATTAACGCGCAATGCTTTGATAAAAGGCATTGCGTATTGTGTACATTCAGCTGCTGACTCGTCGCCATGGAATTGCAAAGTATCGAGTGGCACTTCGCACAACACTTCGTCAATAAAATTTGGCTCTGCATTGACAAACAAACCCACACGATTAATAAACGGTGGCAAAGCATTAACAATTTCTAGTGCTGTTTCAACCTCAACATGGCGAGGTGATTTTCCATAAAATACCAAGCCAATCGCATCTATGCCGAGAAGTGATGCCTCTCGTGCATTGTTGGCATTGGTAAATCCGCAAATCTTGATTTTCATCTAATGTGTATTTTCAGCCTCTAATTTTGCTCTAATTGTATCACGGTCAATCCACCATTTGTCTTCCACTAGCAAGTCAACTGCGCCTGATAATTTCTTTAAAAAGACTTCAGGCTTATCCAGCTCTAAAGTTTTACGCCACACATCAAAAGTAGATTGATCAGTAATATGCGAGTGTTTATCTGCAACACTGGTTAGCATTTGTAGTGCAAAGAACGTCAGGTCGTCGTCTTCACCACAACGTAGCGTTGTAATGTAATGAGCCGCTGCCGCCGCTACTGCTCTAGTATCTGCTTCTTCTGGAGATTCTTCCACCAAGTGCTGTAACATCGCCACGGTAATTTCTGGATCGATTGGAAAAGTAATGCCTAACCATAAAGCGTGCCCAAGTGCGACTAACGCATCTGGCCCTTCAGATAAGAACATCACATCACAAGCTTCAACAGCCAACTCCCACAGTTCGTCTTCTTGCGCTAGACTAAAAGCGGTAAAGGCTTTTTCCCATGCATCTGCACCTTTGTAGCGCTCTACTTGAATACGGCCAATCTCTAATAAAATTTTGATACGCTCTTCGGCCGGCGAACTCTCGCTTAAGCCTGCCAACTGAGATTCAAAATATTCTAATCTTGATTGCAGCTGCTCTTCATTAGCATAGACGTCTTCACCATCATCACCGTCAAAAATATCTTGATCTTTGTTTAAATATTTAAATCCCATTTTGTTATCCTTTAATAAAATGCCGCCTCTAAGCGGTCTTCCCA
>JABGOT010000121.1 GCA_018648985.1 Candidatus Ruthturnera sp. | reverse complement strand
TATTGCCACTATCTAAATTAAATATCAGCAATTGATGGTTGTTTTTGACTAAATTTATCAGTTTTTAAAGGACCTTTTGAGAAGGTGAACTTTTCGAATCCCATATAAATCCTTTATTATCACTCGACCCTGTCCCCTTGTACATGACTAAATTACCATCGTTTTGCATTATTAAAAATGCTGGGTTGTGACCATGTGTGTCCGACGACCACAAGGGGCCTTTGTTATCATTCGGCCCTGTCCCCTTATACACAACTAAATTACCATCGCTTTGCATTATTAAAAATGCTGGATTATGACCATGTGTGCCTGATGCCCATACAGGTGTTTTTCCATTTTTATAAACAACAAAGTTGCCATCAGTTTGTAAAATTGCTTCCCATTTTTTGTTAGATGATACGATTTTTTGACCTTGGGCCAACCACTGGTTCATACCTAAGATAGCTTTTGGTGCTTTTTCCCGCTTCATTTTATTTCTAAGCGATAATTCTTGATCAGTCATTGATTTTTGCTGAGCAATCTTAGCGTTTACTTCGGCAAGTGATGGACGGCTCCTTTGCCCATATACTGGATATGAATAAGTGGCAATAGCACCTAAAACGGCCTGACTCATGTGTGTCTCTACATTGTCATATTCTTGCGGAAATCGTACACTTTGTATACTTAAATAAAGATTTGTTACTGATGCGGCCAGTCTGAGTAATGCAAGCTCTTGATCAACGCCATCCATTTTATCTATATGAGCCAACTGCACTGAAATACTGCCAACCTGAGCACCTGACAAAGCCATTTTTATTTCTGAAAGGTTCATAAGTCTTGATATAGAACTCATCCTCTCTCCGAATGACGATCCAGATTTAAAAATATCCTCAACCGCACTAATGAAACGATCAAGCGATTTTTCTAATTTCTCTCCAATACTTACTGCCTCTTCAGTTTCTTTTCCATCTTTTGCTACAATGGCAGCGTCTTCTACATCGCTTGCAGCGCTACATATCTCTACTTCTGACGCCTCACATATAGCTGCCGCCATATTACCCACCGCCAAAGTTTGTCCCGCTATAGTTGTACCACAGATAAGCTTACTTTTGGCAAATCCAGCGCCACAGGCCTCATAACCATGGGGTGTTTCACCCCAGCAAACAGGGCCAATACCCTTTGTTCCTGAGCGACAAGGCTTGTAGCAAAGTCCCGATTGCTCAGTTTTGCCGTCTTTACAATATTGACGCAAAGGGAGGACGGGTCTGTCGTAAGAGGCTGGATTAGTTTTGTAGATGCACTTCTCATAATCGCCTCTATATCCATCTCTACAGGCGTTAAAACATAACCCACCATAATTATCCTTACCAGGGCGACACTCTGTTACAAGCTTTTTTGGATATATCCATCCATGGCGCCAATGTACAACGTGGTTACGGTCTAAATATCTATGAGTTCTACCCCATTTCTTTTCAGTCTTAATCCACGTTGGCACTGCTGTGCCTTTGCCTCGCAAGTACGTATGTCCTGTACATGCAAGACGATTGCCAGCCGCCTCATCAAATCCTTCTCGACATGGTTTGTAGCACAACGCTCCAATCCTATCCGTGCCCTCTTCGCATCGAAGAACTGGTATGGTGCCAACGCCTCTGCCGTATGAATCTTTCCAATAAAATGGTGAGCCTTCAGCTGACGCTGATGAAGTAAATGTAAGCATTGTTATAAACATTGCAATAATTAGTACTGTGGCTTTCTTAATCATTTTTTCTCTCCTTTAGTGTTTACTATTACAAACTACTCACCAGAGCTAGGTGCATAGTTAGCATCAGAATACGAATTGGCTGTACTCGATCCTGCGATACCTCCCGTACTGGCATTGGCTGGCTGAGTAGTTGCAGTTGTAGTTTTTTTAGTTGCTGCAAGGCTAGCAGAATTTTTATCATTAACTGTGTCATGAGTCTTGTATGTATCAGCTAAAGAGTCTGAAATGGTAACGGTTGTTTTTTTACTTTCTTCAAGCATTAAAGCGTTGAGGGCGGTTATATTTTGCTTATAAAGCGCAATCGCCTCTTGCTTGGTCAAATTATAGTTTAATGTGAATTCACAAAGTCTGTACATCATATCTCTTGAAAATAAAATACCTGGCGTTCTGCCATTCATTTCATTACCACCACTACTTTCTGAATCAAATATGCCGTCGGTAGTGCCAGCGCCTGAAAAATTAAAGCCATCAGATCCACTCTGTGAAAAGTCTGCATCAGGTTGAGGCGAAAGACAAGTAAAGTTATCTGAGTTTTTTGGCTGAATGATTGTATGTGATAATGCAGCTGTTGCGCTAACAATGGCGCTTTTATTAACTTGATTAACATAAGGTGAAGGCTCATAAGTAGACATACAGCCTGATGCACCTATGCCAATCAATGTCACTACTGAAATTTTTTTAAATTTATTCATACCTTTAAATTATTCATAGACCAAACTAGTCTTAATTATAAGCTAATTTAATTTTTGAAACAAAAAATTGACTCAAGTTAAAAATACAATACTATAAATATATATACCCAAAGCAATATTATTCACATTAGCTTATTAGTTTTAAACATCACTTTCAAAATATAACAAATCTACGGATACATATTCCTTTAGTCAAGTCGTCAAAAACAGCTAAAACCATCTAAAAATACTCTGTTTTTTTAAAAATGTCAACGAATTGACTACAAAATGACGACGCTTGTGGTCAATTTGTCGGCTTTTTAGGGGCTTTTCGATAGGCGTAAAAAAGGGCTTCATCTCTGAAACCCTTATGGTGTATGGTGGGGCGTGAGCGATTTGAACGCTCGACCAGCGGATTAAAAGCCCT
>JABGOT010000027.1 GCA_018648985.1 Candidatus Ruthturnera sp. | reverse complement strand
ATTTCTTTGAACGACGCCAAGATCTGCAGCGTCCAGGCGTAGCCTTTGGTCCCGGTGGTAGCGATGCAGAGCCAGCCAAGGTCTCGACAGATATCAGTCTTGTGGCGCTTAGCCGTTCTGACCCAGAATCATTTGCTATTGCAGATATAATCATGAAAGGGGTGTCTGCGGCTCTAGAGCGCTACCTACAAGAGCGACCTTTATTTCGCGAGGTCTGTCCAGATCAAGAGTTATTTGTAATGCCTATATTCAACCTACAACGTTACGCCCCTGGTGAAGGTTTCCGTCAATGGCACTGCGATTGGATGATTAGCGATGAGGCCACCGAACCAGGAAATCGCGTCTTAGCCTGGATCCTATACTGTGACTCTGTGGAAGAAGCTGGTACAGAATTCCACTGGCAGGATCATCATGAGACTGCAGAGCGAGGAAAATTAGTCATCTTTCCCGCCGCCCCTTCTCATATCCATCGTGGCCGGGTGAATGATAAACTTAACAAAACAATCGTCACTGGCTGGATTAATGCCGGCTCGCACGAAGGCTTCTTAAAGCGCCTGGCTCGTTAGGTAAAGGTGTCAAAAGGTATTAAAAGTTCACATACCATCTCAAGACTTGATACGCTAAAACAACATGTCTAAATAAATACCTCTAGTTTCTTTACTCATTGTGTTGTTGGCAACAAAATCAACATGTATTTCTAAATCACCATTTTCAAGCTTTTCTCGATTTAATTCAATACCAAATAATAACTGAATGCTATTTGGTAGCATTGAATTTCGCACATCTATTATTTGATTAGTATTATCAGGATTTAACGCTAAAAAATCATCCGAAAACCATCGGAATCGTTCTATATCTTTTGCTGACTGAGAGCGCTCTGAAAGATATGGCAGATCTCGCGCAATATCTAGTTTTTGAATAGAATCACCTTTAATAAATTGCCTGTCCCACAACAGCTTAACTGCATCTACATGGTAGCGCCCATCATGTTCATAAATCATTTTCCACACATGACGATTACCAAAACTAGGCTTCACCAATAAACGCTCTACCGTATGTCCGCGCTGCTGCGCTAATACTGTAAGCGACTGCTCGGCACGTTGCTGTTGAATAAGCCCAAAACTTAAGAATAATACGGCATAAACTAGCGCTATCCTAGCGTAACGCGATGTCTTTCTGCGTACTGATAGAACCACCAAAACAACCAGTGGTAATGTTAATAAAGGATCAACAATAGAAACTGTATCCCAGGCAATTCGTTCATTAGAAAACGGCCATAATAACTGTGTGCCGTAAGAGGTATTCGCATCTAAAAACCCATGTGTTGCATAACCAAGAAAAGATAATAAATATACCTGTAAAAAAGACAACTTAACTTTTGACCATCGGCGATTAAACCAAAAGTAATAAAACACCAGCGCACATGCAAGAGCACCTAACGGAATAAAAGCAAGGGAATGCGTAAACTGTCTATGGAAATCTAAAAATAATAACGGGTCAGTCTCAGAGCGTATAAACACATCCAAATCAGGCGCCATTCCTGCTAAAGCACCAACCACCATTACACTCAATTGGTTTAATTTCTTTCCAGCTGATGATTGTGATAATGTCGCACCTAATACTGCTTGAGACAAAGGATCCATAAAATTTTAATTGGTTATTATTAATAATTAAAAACGCTTAATTAATAAATTGATGTCTGATCAGCGGTAAAATTTAGCGAATTTATAAGTTTAATTTTAACTGGACGATGATTCATTTTGGCGCAATCTCCGAACAAGAATTTCTAGCTAACTATTGGCAGAAAAAACCCTTGCTGATTAAACAAGCTCTGCCCGATTTTATCTCGCCTATTACGCCTGATGAATTGGCCGGCTTGTCACTCGAGGACGAGTTTGAGTCGCGCCTTGTCAGAGGTTCGACCTCTAACAATAAATGGTCATTAGACAATGGTCCGTTTACTGAAGATACTTTTTCTAAACTGCCTGAGCAAGATTGGACGCTACTAGTGCAAGGAGCAGATCGATTTATCGATGAAGTGCACGACCTGATCAAGCACTTTGATTTCATCCCTCGTTGGCGATTTGACGATGTGATGATCTCTTACGCAGCCAAAGGCGGTAGTGTCGGGCCACACTTTGATTATTACGACGTTTTCTTGCTACAGGGTAGCGGAAGGCGTCGTTGGCATATTAGTAGCAAGCATTGTGAATTAGACAACTATCTGGATGATGTACCACTTAGAATCATGAATACCTTTGAGGCAGAGCAGGTATGGGATGTTGAGCCAGGAGATGTTCTTTATGTGCCACCAAAAGTAGCGCATCATGGTGTTAGCCTGGATGATGAATGCACTACTCTGTCGTTTGGTTATCGCGCTTATTCAGCCCAAGAATTGCTTGAATCAGTCAATCAGCAATCTGAGGATAAAAATCAATACTATCAAGACCCTATTTGGCATAATCAAAACACGCCAGCACTGATACCTAATTCAGCCATTATTCAAGCACAAAAAACACTTGATATTGGCGCTGAAGACTTTGCCTGTTTTGTTACTCAATTAGACTCACTAGATGTACAACTATTACAACACTTTGAGCCTGATGTATTTGACAAAAAAGCACATTACCAACTGCACCCAAGTTGTAAGATTGCCTACCTTTTAATTAACGAAATGCCTAAAGTGTTTATCAATGGTCATTACTTTGACACACAAGCGTTCGATACAAATCTAAATCTTTTGATTAATTTTTGCAATCAACGCAGTGTTGATGCAACTCAACATTTAGAACTTGCTACCCGCCTATTTAAGGAAAATTTAGTCGTCATAATTGATTGATTTTAGGGATAATAACTC
>JABGOT010000056.1 GCA_018648985.1 Candidatus Ruthturnera sp. | reverse complement strand
TGTGATTTAATTGAAAGTTTTTCTATGGCATCGGCCAATACTTCAAGATTATCACCTAAGGATGGATGCAGCACTTCGCAACGACTCATGTTAGTAATAAAGCCAGATTTCTTCTCTCTAAAACCTACCAGTACTTTTTCTTTTTTAGCGACATAGCGCACGCCAAGTCTTGCCTTACGACGATAACCCCAACTCTCGACTTGTAATGGCTCTAACCAGTGCTTTGGCTCAACTTTAGCTTGGCCAGCAAAGGCATCTTTGAGCCATTTGCCTTTAGCTTCTATTTGATCCTCGCTAGACAAATGCTGGAATGAGCAACCACCACAAATACCAAACACCCCACACTTGGGTGTTATGCGATTATCAGCAGGTTTTAACACCTCAACAACATCAGCCTCTTCAAATTTAGCACGTGAAAAAGTACGGTCTGCAATCACGGTTTCGCCCGGCAAAGCGCCAGAGACAAAAATCACTTTTTCCTCTAAATGCGCAATGCCTCGCCCCTCGTGCGAGAGTGATTCGATTTCTATTTCGTAGGTTTTAGCCTTTGGTTTTCTTCTTCTACCCATTTAATAACTCAATCCAATGTTTGACCGGTATTTTAGTGTCTTTTTGCAAGTGCATTAGACAACCGATATTAGCAGTTACAATCATCTGTGGATTGGAGGCCTGCAAGTGCTGTAATTTATTGATTTTTAATTCTTGTGAAAGCTTTGGCTGGAAGATTGAATACGTACCTGCTGAGCCGCAACAAAGATGTGAGTCTTTTACTGGCGCTGGCGTATAGCCTAGTTGCTGCAAGATAGAATTAACCAAGCCTGCTAACTTTTGCCCATGTTGCAGTGTGCATGGCTCATGATAAGAAATATTCGATTTTTCTAAATTTAGCTGATTTAAATCTTTGTCGACTAAAAACTCAGCAATGTCTTGGGTTTTGCCAGAGACTGCCTGTGCCTTTTGATAATATGGATCTGACTGATCAAATAAAGACGGGTAATCTTTCACCATTAAACCGCAACCGCTCGCACTAGAGATAATAGTCTCCACCTCAAAATCAAGCCAGCTATCAATGTTAGCTTTAACTTTAATAAGCGCCTCTTGAGTTGCACTAAGGTGTTGATCAACCGCCCCACAGCACTGTTTTTGTGGGGTTTCAATGGCATCATAGCCCAGCTTTGCCAAAATATTTTTAACACTATGGTTGATATTTGGGGCAAGCACAGGTTGTACACAACCGCCTAATAACAATACTTTTTTACTGCCAACACTTGGGGTAATGGATTTTCCTTGTTTACTTGAGTGTTTTGCAATAAATCCAATTGGATTAAACAATAATGGCGTGGTTAATAATTTACGCACAGAGTGACGATATACTCTTTGCCACAATGGTCGCTTCTGCTCAACAAACTCACGGCCAATATCAATCAAATGTCCGTACTCAACCCCAGATGGGCAAGTAGTTTCACACGATCGACAGGTTAAACAACGATCAAGATGCTTGATACTTTCATCAGAAAAATGATTATTTTCAAGTGAAGACTTAATTAAATAAATACGCCCACGAGGTGAATCTAACTCATCACCCAAGAGCTGATAAGTAGGACAAGTAGCCAAACAAAAACCGCAATGCACGCACTTACGAATAATATCATTGGCTTTTTGATTTTGAATATGATTCGTTTGCATTATTGAAAAACACCCTTAGGATCAAACACCGACTTTAATCTTTGTTCAATTTCAGTTCGTAATGCTGAATTATTACTCGACTTCATTGGTGCGTTAAGTTCGCCAACATAAGTACTCGGCAATACCTTAAAGCTGATTTGTGTAATCACCGCTAACTTGCCTTTTGAGCCGACCAACAAACGCGCGACATCATAGCCTGCTACGTTTTTCATTACCTGGCCACCAAAGTTTAACAACTCGCCATTACCATCAATAATTTGCACACCCAAAACACTGTCAGAAATATCTTGCCCGCCATTGGCATACACAGCGCCAATAGTGGTGGCGTCATCTTTGGTATAAAAAGTTAAGGATTGTTTATTTTTCTTTAGTTGTTTTTTAATCTCGGCAATTGTAGTGCCCGCCTTTACCGTCATCACCAATTCTTCTGGGTAATACTCCACCACGCCAGCATAATCTAACCATTCAGCATTAATATCTATGCTATCTGCCTCTCGCACCAGTGTTTGTAATTGTGTAATGCGATCTGCCATCAAAATCGCTCCAACTCTGGATGTGACAACTCGCCATGATGCACATGCATTGCACCGAGCTCGGCACAACGATGCAATTCTGGTACTGCTTTGCCTGGGTTAAACAGGGAATCCGGATCAAAGGCTTGCTTGATCTTGTGAAAAACTTCCAATTCTTTAGCATTGAATTGATGACACATGGCATTGAGTTTTTCAACGCCAACGCCATGCTCGCCGGTAATAGTGCCACCCATATCAACACTGAGTTTTAAGATATCTGTACCAAATTCTTCGGTTCTTTCTAGCTCGCCTTCAATATTTGCATCGTACAAAATTAGTGGATGCAAATTGCCATCACCTGCATGAAAAACATTGGCCACTCTAAGCTGATATTTTTGAGAAAGCTCATTAATTTTTTCTAGCATGTCTGCCAGATGTCTACGCGGAATAGTGCCATCCATACAATAGTAATCAGGTGATAAACGACCTACTGCTGGGAATGCTGATTTACGCCCTTTCCACAAATCTAGGCGTTCTGCTTCACTTTCAGATACTTTTAAGGTAGATGCACCTGAGAGTACTTTTAATACCGTATCAAGCTCTGCTTGCACTTGCGCTTCAGTGCCATCTAACTCACACAAGAGCAGCGCTTGTGCATCTAATGGATAACCTACCTGTGCAAAACCCTCAGCTGCTTCAATGGCAAA
>JABGOT010000157.1 GCA_018648985.1 Candidatus Ruthturnera sp. | reverse complement strand
CAACCTTTATGAAGATTTTAACTGGCGAGTTAAAGCCTTCTGGTGGCACGGTTAGTATCAGCGATGGCGAGCGTCTAGGTATTTTGCGTCAGGATCAATTTGCTTTTGAAGAATTCCGTGTGGTTGATACAGTGATCATGGGCCATGAAAAACTTTGGGAAGTTAAAAAAGAAAGAGACCGAATTTATGCTTTGCCAGAAATGAGCGATGAAGATGGCATTAAGGTCGGAGAGTTAGAAATGGAGTTTGCCGAAATGGACGGCTACATGGCTGAGTCTTCAGCCAGCGAACTACTATTAGGCTTAGATATTCCTGAAGAGCAGCATTACGGTTTAATGAGTGAAATTGCACCTGGTTGGAAATTACGTATTTTGCTTGCACAAGCATTGTTTTCTGACCCTGAAATATTGCTGTTAGATGAGCCAACAAACAACTTGGATATCAACTCTATTAGTTGGTTGACGGATGTTTTAAGAGACCGTAAAGCCACCATGGTGATTATCTCTCACGACAGACACTTTTTAAATGGTGTTTGTACGCACATGTCTGATTTAGACTATGGCTCACTTAATACCTTCCCAGGTAATTATGATCAATTTATGATTGCATCAACTGCCATTCAAGAAAAAATGCAGAATGATAACGCCAAAAAAGAAGCAAAAATTAAAGAGCTTAAGCATTTTGTCTCTCGCTTTTCTTCAAATGCTTCTAAAGCCAAACAAGCAACATCACGTCAAAAGCAACTTGAAAAAATCGAGCTTGATGACATTAAGCCCTCTTCAAGAGTGAGTCCCTACATTATCTTCAATCAAGAAAACAAGCTTCACCGAAACATATTAGAGGTAGAAGGGCTTAACAAGAGTTTTGATGATCTTCATGTGCTTAAAGATATTGGGTTTTTATTTGAAGTGGGTGAGCGTGTAGCTATCATTGGTCAAAATGGTATTGGTAAAACCACCTTGCTACGTGCTTTAGTGGGTGAAATCGAAGCAGATAAAGGCAAAATCAAGTGGAGTGAAAACTCAAATATTGGTTATTATGCACAGGATCATACTGCTGATTTTGAAGAAGACATGACTGTGCTAGATTGGATGAGTCAATTCAAAAGTGAGAAAGACGATATTCAAGCGATGCGTGGTATTCTTGGAAAAATGCTATTTGGTAAAAATGATATTATCAAAAGTGTTAAATCACTTTCTGGTGGTGAGAAGGGCAGAATGCTATTTGGAAAGCTGATGTTGCAAAAGCCAAATGTCTTGATTATGGATGAGCCGACAAATCACCTTGATATGGAATCAATCGAAGCACTTAACCTTGCACTGGATAATTATGAGGGTACACTTATCTTTGTCAGTCATGATAGAGAGTTTGTTTCATCGTTATCTACCAAGGTTGTAGAGCTTAAAGAAGATGGCATGCATTACTATTCTGGCAACTATGAGGACTACTTAAAAGCACAAGGGTAAAATGATTGTAGCAGTATTGAAAAGGTTTGTTAAGCGTCAAGGCTTTGATTCCGCTGCAATACTGTCGTTCGACACCTTGTTTGCTGTTGTACCCGGTTTAGCGCTGGGTCTTAGTGTTTTTTCTCTTTCCCCTTACTTTGCTGATTTACAGCAACACCTAGAACAATTCCTATTTACACAATTACTACCGCAAAATTACGATGCGGCTAAAGACCATATTCAGCAATTTATCATCCAAGCGCAAGCACTTAAAGGCTTGACTTCGGGTTTTTTAATTTTTGCAGTGATGTTGCTTTTGTATGAAGTGGATAAACGCGTTAATTCAATGTGGCACGATGCACATCATCGTCATTGGATGCAAGGCTTGATTTCTTATTTATTTGTACTCTTCTTAGGGCCAATTTTTGTTGGTGCATCGCTGTTTTTTAGCTCTTACGTAATGGCATTAGAATTATTTAATCAACTACCAATGTCGGGTTATGCACCCTTTGTAGCGCCGTTTGTTTTGTCTAGCTTAGGTTTTGCAATTTTGTATTACGCAGTACCGCTAGAAAGTGTGCGTTTTTCAAATGCACTTAAAGCTGGCGTGATTGCAGCCATAGGTTTAGAAGTCATCAAATACGCTATGTTTGCTTACATTCAGTACTTCCCAGTTTATGAGTTAATTTATGGTACTTTATCAATACTGTTACTGGTGATGTTGTGGGTTTACTTGGCATGGATAATCGTACTGCTAGGGGCGAGTTTTTGCTACTGCTTTGAAAACAAAGAGTTGCTATAACAATTAGCGTAAAATTAGTACTCTTTAATATAGTTAGCATTCTTTATGTTTACAGGCATTATTCAAGCTATCGGTCAAATCAAAACCAAAGATACGCATACTAAAGGTGCGGTATTTAGTTTTGCCTCAAGCGAGCTGGATTTTTCCAATGTTGCGATTGGTGATAGTATTGCAGTAAATGGTGTGTGCTTAACGGCGATTGAAATTACTAACAACAGTTTTAAAGCAGACCTTTCACAAGAGACATTAGATTGCTCTATTTTTGGTGCTTTATCAGTGAATGATGAGGTTAACCTTGAAAAAGCCTTAAGACTTAATCAAGGTATTGATGGTCATATCGTTAGTGGCCATGTTGATGGGCAAGGTGAGGTAGTGGGTAAAGCTACTGAAGGTGAATCAACCCGTTTTAAAATTAGCGCGCCACAGTCTTTGGTAAAATACATTGCTAAAAAAGGCTCAATCACCATTAACGGCGTAAGCTTGACGGTTAATAGTATTGATACCAATGTGTTTGATGTTAACATTGTGCCTCATACACTCACAGCAACGACATTAGGGCGATTAAACGTTGGTAATAAAGTCAATCTTGAGGTTGATCTAATTGCCAGACATCTTGAACAATTATTAAATGGTGAAGCATAATGAAAGCAACGATTGAAGAAATTTT
>JABGOT010000028.1 GCA_018648985.1 Candidatus Ruthturnera sp. | reverse complement strand
ATATCAGGGTGGGCTTTTTCTACTTCATCAAGTAACAACACCGCATAAGGGTTTGCATTCACCGCTTCGGTTAATAATCCACCTTCATCATAGCCTACATAACCTGGTGGTGAGCCAATCAGCTTAGACATTGAATGGCGCTCCATATACTCACTCATATCAAAGCGTAGCAACTTCACACCCATAATGCGGGCAAGTTGTTTACAGATCTCGGTTTTACCGACACCCGTTGGACCAGCAAATAAGAATGAACCCATTGGCTTGTCCTCGTGTGCAAGGCCAGAACGAGATAACTTAATAGCTGTCGACAGACTCTCAACTGCTGGATCTTGGCCAAATACGCCTAGCTTAAGCTCTTGCTCTAAATTTTTAAGTAACGACTTATCATCATTGGTTACTTGACGCGATGGAATACGTGCTAATTTAGCAACAATGTTTTCAATATCGCCCACGCTAATGTTAATCTTACGTTTAGATTTTGGCTGAATTTGTTGTAAAGCACCCACCTCATCAATCACATCGATAGCTTTATCGGGCAGACGACGATCAGCCATATGCCTATGTGAAAGCTCTGCTGCAGATGTTAGAGCTGCTGCTGAATATTTAACTTTGTGATGGTCTTGATAATACTTCTTAAGTCCGTGTAGAATTTTTACAGTATCTTCTACTGAAGGCTCATCAATATCAATTTTTTGGAAACGACGCGTGAGTGCATGGTCTTTTTCAAAAACTTTACGATACTCTTCATAAGTGGTTGAGCCCATACACTTCAGCGAGCCATCAGCCAAGGCTGGTTTGAGTAGATTAGAGGCATCAAGTGAACCGCCAGACACGCTGCCCGCACCAATTAAGGTGTGGATCTCGTCAATAAATAAAATGGCATGAGGGATTTTCTCAAGATCAGTAATCACTGCTTTTAAGCGTTTTTCAAAATCACCACGATATTTTGTACCAGCAATCAGCACACCGATATCGAGTGAATAAATACTGGCCTCTTTTAATACCTCTGGCACTTTTCCGTCTACAATTTTTTTAGCAATGCCTTCGGCAATGGCAGTTTTACCGACACCGGCCTGGCCAACAAAAAGTGGATTATTTTTACGACGACGAGACAATATTTGCACAGTACGTGTGACTTCTTCTTCTCTACCTAAAAGCGGGTCAATCTTGCCAGCCTTGGCCTTTTCACACAGGTTAATGGTGTATTTTTCAAGTGACGATTTTTTAGGTTTTTTACTGTCAGATTCTATTCTAGGTGTTTCTTCGATCGATTCAGGTGCTCGAGTTGCAATACCTTCCATCACATCTAACCGAGAAATGTTGTTAAGCTTTAATAAATAAACTGCGTGTGATTCTTTTTCAGAAAAAATACTCACCAATACATTCATCGCATAAACCGTATTTTTTTGCGCTGATTGTGCCTGATACACGCTACGTTGCAATACTCTTTGAAACCCAACAGTAGGCACGATGTCTAAATCAGAATCTTGTGCAAGTAACGGCGTATGGGAATCAATATATTCTTCTAGTTCGCCACGTAATTCATCAACATCTGTACGCTTATTACGCAAAAAAGTAACAATTTCATCAATGTTTAATAAAGCTAATAACAAGTGTTCGACCGTCACAAACTCTAGGCGATTATTACGAGCCTGGGTCATCACAAAGTTAATTTCTTGTTGTAATCCTGTTTCAATCATAATTTTATTATACCTTAATCGCTTAATTCTCTAATGACACACATCAAAGGTTGCTCGTATTTACGAGAGAAATCTGTCACCTGTGATACTTTGGTTTGCGCTACGTCATGTGAATACGTACCACACACCCCTTCACCTTCAATATGCACTTTTAGCATAATGGCCTGTGCTGCTTCCTCACTTTTAGAAAAGAAGCGCTTGATCACTTCAACCACAAACTCCATAGCGGTGTAATCATCGTTTAGCAGCAATACTTGAAAGCGCTTGGGTTTTTTAAGCTTTGGTTTTGAAGTTTGTGTTAGCGTCTTATCCATACTATCTGGCTGAAACTCGATACAACATTAATAGCGCAACGATGAAGACAGCAGCCGTTGGTAAAGACGCGCTAAGCAAGTGATTTAAATCAAATCTAAGCGATAACATGCCGCCAATTCTAGATGATAATTCAAAAAACAAACTAATCACCACCCCCATAAAAATCTTACGGCCTAATGTAGAATTTCTTAATGATCCAAACACAAAGGGAACAGATAAAATGATCATCGCTATTAAAGTGAATGGTTTCATTAATCTTGAATACAACTCAACCTCATATGTGCCAGCAGACAAATCATTATTAGATAAAAACCTAACCTGCTTAAATAATTGCCAAGTTGATAATTCTTTTGGTTCTTTTTTAAGGGATTGGATCAGCTCTTGATCAAACGTTACTTCGGTCATGTATTTTTGCAATAATTGCTTGTCAATAATTGCAATTGATTTGCTAGAGTCTATTTGATACACACTTGACTGCTGCAACTCAACTGTCTTACCGTCAAAATTTGCACTATCGCTATAAACTACTGAGTCTAGTTCGCTAGAATTATCTAATTTTATTAAAGTCACCTTGTTAAAAACTTGACCATCTATATTACGATCAACATGAATAAAATGATTACTGTCTTTAATCCAGAAACCTTGTTGATTAGAATTAACAACCCTTTGCCCTAACGCTTGGGCTCGATATTGTTTGGCATAATCTGAAGATATAGGCACTATAAACTCACCAAACATAATCATAATTGCAATAAATGCAACACTAATCTTAAGCGTGGTTTTGGTGATATCTGTCACTGGAATACCTGCACCTCGCATAACAATAAGCTCACTATTAGAGGCTAAATACCCCAAACCCAAAATAGCGCCTAGTAAAATAATGAGTGACGAAAGCATGTAAGTCATCGAAGGTACTAACAGTCCAATA
>JABGOT010000098.1 GCA_018648985.1 Candidatus Ruthturnera sp. | reverse complement strand
GATGCTTCACAGGATGAGTTACTCTCTCCGTCAAACTTATCCAAATTTAATACTGTGCTGCAAATTGCCTTGGTGTTGTTTTTAGTAATTACACAAATCTATCCTGTGGCAGTTCAGTGGACCAATATGTTTTTTATTGTTGTTGCTACTTCAACCGTTCTCAGTGGTGCAGATTATATGTGGATTTGGGTTAAGCAAGTTATTTTGCAAGAGCGCCGATAATGAATCAGTTAGGCCTGCCTTTTGCACTCAATGCCAAAATGCTTTGGCATAATTTTAGTGGCGATAAAAATCAACAAATTGTTAAATTTTTGACGGGTCTTTTTGATCAATATTCTGCTGCAGTTGTTTATATTTATGGTGATAAATCAAGTGGCAAAACTCACTTATTACAAGGCTGTGCTTTTGAGGCGCTGGAACGGTCACCAAGTGTTGTGTATTTGGATTTTGCACAAGAAATGCCTGATGGCGTCCTAAATGAGCTGGAAGATAATGATTGGGTTTGTATTGATAACGTCGATTATTTAGATGAAAACCAACAGCAAGAATTATTTGATCTTTACAATCGAGCTACTCAAACATCAGTTAAGTTGATTGTAAGTGGACCTGTATTGCCTGGTGAATTAACCTTACTAAAAGACCTAAAAACGCGTTTATCTTTAGCGACTATTTTTTGCCTTGAAGCCTTAGACGATAAAAGTAAAAAAGACATTATTCAGCAGCAGATGAATGAGCGAAATTTAAAGATAGACCGTAAAATTTATGATTATTTGTTTAAATATTATTCACGAGATTTAACAGATTTGTTAGCTGCTATTGATCAGCTAGACAAGGCCTCCCTGCAGCAAAAAAACAAAATAACCATCCCGCTTATTAAGCAAGTGCTGGATGTCTAGCTGATTTTTTAAGATCGATCTCTAAATTTAAATTTAGAGATTTTTGGCATTAGTTGAGAGAAAGGAATCTTATCGAAGCTGCCATAGGTCTGCTTGGTTAGTGTGACCAATTCAATAATATCGTTGATTTCTTTGGCTTTTGAATGGCTTAGTATTTCTTGCAAGGCAAGCAGGCCACCCATTTTTATTTTAGATTGCTGCCCCACTGACAAACTAGACTGATGGTGTGCTTTGAGCACAAAATCACTATTATCTCGAAGATGATGGTACAAGGATTGACACTCTGTAGAGGAGTACTCATTCAAGCAAGTGCCAAATTCTTTTTCAGCAATACAATCTTTGGCGCCGTATTGACACCCGCATCGTCCACTTAAAATTAAGTGAGAGAAAGGGCAGGTGTAATGGTCAATATTCATAACAATACTTTAGTTGTTGCTTAGACATTATAATAGTAACTTTTATTTTAGCGCTAAATAGCTCATGAATTACCTGCCTATTTTTATTGATATTAAGCAAAAACCTTGTCTGGTAATCGGTGGTGGTGATATCGCCCTGCGTAAAATTAATTTATTATTAAAGGCGAATGCAAGCATTACTTGCGTATCAAAAGAATGTTGTAGTGGTATCGAGAAACTGGTTAAAGATAATAAAATCAACCACATTGAGAAAGCATTTGAAGCAACAGATATTAATGCTCAAGTATTGATCGTGTCCGCAACTGACGATTCAGAATTAAATGCACAGGTCTCAGTACTGGCTAAAGCAGCTAATATCCCGGTCAATGTAGTGGATTCCCCAGACCTATGTTCATTTGTGATGCCTTCTATTGTAGACCGCTCACCAATTGTGATTGCAATTTCATCTGCCGGAAAGGCACCAGTATTGGCGCGATTGATTCGCGCAAAACTCGAAAGCACTATTCCGCATGCATACGGAAAGTTGGCAGAGCTTGCAGGAAGTTTTAGAGATCAAGTAAAAGCAAAATTTAACAACATTGAAGATCGACGTTATTTCTGGGAAAAGATTTTCTCAGGTATTGTTGCTGAAAAGGTATTTTCCGGTAAGGTTGATGAAGCCAAAGCAGATTTACAAGCACAACTTGATGGTAGTACAGACAGTGGTGTTGGCGAGGTTTATTTAGTTGGTGGCGGCCCAGGTGACCCTGATTTGCTTACTTTTAAAGCACTGCGTTTGATGCAACAAGCCGATGTTATTTTGTATGATCGCTTAGTTTCTGACGGTGTAATGGAGCTTGTACGCCGTGATGCAGAGCTGATTTATGTAGGTAAAGAGCGTGATAACCATGCAGTACCACAGGGTGACATTAATCAACTGTTAGTTGATTTAGCTAAGCAAGGTCGACGCGTTTGTCGTCTTAAGGGCGGTGATCCATTTATTTTTGGCCGAGGTGGTGAAGAGATTGAAACCTTGGCTGAGAATGGCGTTCCATTTCAAGTAGTGCCCGGCATTACCGCTGCTTCAGGTTGTTCGACCTATTCAGGTATTCCATTAACACACCGAGACTATTCTCAGTCTTGTCGCTTTGTTACTGGCCACTTAAAAGATGGCAGTATGAATCTGCCTTGGGATGAATTAGCAGTAGAGCAACAAACCATTGTTTTTTATATGGCATTGGTAGGCGCTAGACATTTGTCAGAGCAATTAATTGCACACGGTATGCGTGGTGATATGCCGGTCGCATTGGTTGAAAAAGGCACAACACCTGATCATCAAGTGTATGTGACTAATTTGGCCGAGCTTCCTAATTTAGTAGAAAGCACCACTATCCATGCACCGACACTAATTATTATTGGCGAGGTGGTTAAACTTAGAGAAAAGCTTAACTGGTACGATAAGGCATAAGAAAGACTGACACCTTTTTTGTTTATTTGTCTGTTGCGCCTAGTGCTTTAGCAACCATAGCGCCCGGGCAGAAGCCTGTAAAAGCTGACTGTAGTAGGTTAAAACCAACAAAGCCCGTTAGCCATAGCCAATTAGCATTTTGAAAAAAAGCTGAAGTAATCACTTCAGAGCCTAATAGTAATGAAACCATTACAAT
>JABGOT010000029.1 GCA_018648985.1 Candidatus Ruthturnera sp. | reverse complement strand
GCAATTTCCTCAAAGGCTCTATTCGTTCAATTCCCAGTGTACACATTAAAGATTTGTTAGATTTGCTTGATAGACAAAACCCATTATTGATTGATAAATTTGGCGGCCATGCGATGGCGGCCGGTTTGAGTATTAAATCTGAAAATTTTTACACCTTTAAACGTGAATTTTCTAATGCCATTAAACTGTATTTGCATGACCAGCTTCCAGCAGTTGAACTATTAACGGATGGCGAATTAACAGCGGATAATATTTCTTTAAAAAATGCCGAATTAATCAAACAAGCGGGCCCTTGGGGTCAGGGTTTTGAAGAACCGGTATTCTTTGGTGAATTTGACATAGTCGATCAAAAAATCGTGGGTGAAAAACACTTAAAATGTCGACTTAAGCTTGTGGGTGATACTCAAGTGCATGACGCTATTGCTTTTTTTCAACCCCCGCTTGAATCAACCCGTGTCAAAGCGGCTTACAAGCTATCGATCAACATTTGGCGGGGCAATGAATCTTTACAACTCATGGTTGAGCAAATTAATCCTTTATTGTAAATATATATTACTAACAATATACGAAGAAAATTATGGATATTGTTAGCAGTGGCGAATTACAAAAAAAATATTGGAAAAATATCGCAAGAGATTAAACATGATTATTTTACAATAACCAATCGAGGTATGCCAAAAATAGTGTTATTGCCATATTTTGCAAAAGGCAGTGACTTAGTGGATGACTATATGGAAAGCTATGAAATATTCCTCAACCAAGAAAAGCTTCAAAAAGAAGCGAAAAATTCTTTAGATAGTGGTTTGTCTGATTTTGAGGTTTAGTAATGCGTTTTGCATTTACCAATAAAGTCAAAAAAAAACAATTTAGAAAATCAGATAATAAAACTCAAGAAAGAATTACAGATAAATTAACACTCCTTAAGCAAGACAAAAACTTGCTTGATCAAAATCTGAAATCAGTTATTAATCTATTGCCCGTTACTCATCGCATTAGAGTTGGTTCTTATCGATTGTTACTTAGTGAAGATAATAATGGATTTATTGTGCTAAAAGTTGCCCATAGATCTCAGGTATATCAATAGTAAAAATTTGGCAAATTTTACGAATGGCGATTTTTAGCTGATTTATTAAGGGCTTTCTTAGAATTTCAATCTAAAAATAGGCCTAAAATTCCTTATTTTTCTTATAAATTAATGTTTGTATCATTTTTGTGAGTAGGCAAGGCCTGATCAGGTATCGGATTTTTAGATAAAAGAAAAATTTAGCAAATTTTAAAAAACATCAATTTCTTGACAAAAATCAAAAAAACAATTGATCAAAAAATATAATGTATACTTTAAATATTATTTTGAACCATTGATAATTGATTATGCCAATCTTTAAAGCCCCCCCCCTGCAAACTTTCAAACCTTAAACAAATCAGCCTAAGTGCTGTACTTACTTTCAGCGTTGGCGTTGCCCAAGCAGAAGACGCCTCTCAAGTAGTTAATGCGTTGGCCAACAAAGCCGTTAGCACCATTGAATCAGGTATTAATGAATTCGCTAATGACATAGCTAACAGCTTTGGCAATGGTAATACTGAAATCTCTATCTCTAATATTGAATCAGGTAATCCTGCTTATAGTATTAAAACCATTCAACCACTGACAAGTCCTAATAAAGACGCTAAAGAACTAATCTTTACACAAGGCTCGCTTACTTCTGGCGAGAACGAAGGTGATCGTCGTACAACGATCAACCTAGGCCTGGGTAAAAGAATCTTAGTAGAAGACGATAAAGCCATTGTTGGTGCTAACGTGTTTGTTGACTATGAGACTTCATCAAAGCACAAACGTGCTTCACTTGGCTTAGAATACAAGCGCTCTAACTTTAGCGCTGGCGCTAATAATTATTGGGCGCTATCTAGTCAGTTAGTGGTTCATAACAATGCCGAAGAAGTCTTGGATGGTTACGATATCAAGCTAGATGGACAAATGCCTTACGCCCCTTGGGCAACCATCAAAGGTACGCATTACTACTGGGATGCTAAAACTGGCGATAACATCAATGGTAATATTCTTGGTGTAGAGATTGAATTATCCCCATCAACCAGCTTTGAGATCGGCTCTGAAAACTCTAACACTATGAACAGAACGGCTTACGCCGAGCTAACCGTTAAATTGCCGTTTGACGGTAATGAAAAGCTTGACAACTTCCAGCTAGATGACACGCCATTTAGAGCTCAGGCTGATATGAGTGGTGAGTTGTTGGCAATGGTTGAAAGACATAATAAGATTCAAATTGAGAAACAGTTGAGTACAGATGTTAATGGTAATATGATTGCAGGCGGGACTATTTATTCTACGATAACAATAGGAACTCAAACATGGACTGCAAACAATGTTTCAATAGTTCCTACTGCAAATAATGTTCTAGGTACTGATTACTGGAGTGAGTACAATGATGGAAATACAGCCAATGATACAGATGCAGAAAATGCCCATGAAGATGGTTATTACTATACTTGGGATGCAGCGATGAATGTTTGTCCTAGTGGTTGGAAATTGCCATCTGATAGCGACTGGAAAGTCTTAGAAGGTCAATTAGGTATGAGTGTTGCTGATCAAGATGCAACGGGTTGGCGTGGTACTGATGAAGGAACAAAACTGAAAGTAGGAGGCTCTAGTGGCTTTGAGGCTAAGTTAGCGGGCTACCGCAATACCGGTGTTAGTTTCAACGGTCGTGGCGTCTACACGACCTTGTGGAGTAGTACTGAGTCAGGTAGTAGTGCCTACAGACGCAACCTGCACGCCAGTCTCGCCACGGTGTACCGCAATACCCACGTTAAGGCGAACGGGTTTAGCGTTCGTTGCCTAAAGGATTAGGTATATTTAAAGTATACTTGTTATTAATTTATCGGCATCTAAAGGCGCCATCTTTTGCAGTATAAAAGCTGTTTTGGTGATGGTAATATCA
>JABGOT010000066.1 GCA_018648985.1 Candidatus Ruthturnera sp. | reverse complement strand
AAGCTGCTGAAGACGCCATTATAGACGAGTTGAAATATGCCTTTCCTGATCATTCTATCTTGGGTGAAGAAAACGGTGAAATTGTTGGCAAGGATAAACGCTTTGTTTGGATCCTTGACCCCTTAGATGGCACAACTAACTACCTTCATGGTTTTCCGCAGTATGCAGTATCAATCGCCTTATATGAAAACGATGAACCTACTCACGCTGTGGTGTACGACCCATTTAAAGAAGAAATGTTCACTGCTTCAAAAGGCGAAGGTGCGTACTTGAACGAACAAAGAATTCGTGTTACTGGTGCCGATGGATTTGAAGACACCTTAATTGGTACTGGCTTTCCATTTAAAGAACCACAGCACTTAGATGCTTATTTAGCGATGTTTAAAGCAATCCACCCACAAGTAGCTGGTATTCGTCGTGCGGGCTCTGCAGCACTTGACTTAGCTTACTTAGCCGCTGGTCGACTAGATGGCTTTTGGGAAATCAAACTCAATATTTGGGATATTGCAGCTGGTGTACTTTTGGTTAAAGAAGCTGGCGGTTATGTGGGTGATTTTTCGGGGCGTGATAAATACCTAGAAACTGGCAATGTCGTAGCGGGCAGTGAAAAAGTTTTTAAAGCGATTCTAAAAACCATTCACCCGCATTTAACATCTGACTTACAGCGCTAACCCTCTAGCGTTAATTGCTCGCCATTTAAAGCTTTAGCATCCTCACTCATTAAATACACAATCGCTGGAGAATACTCTTCTGGTAATGGGTTTTTTTCTGTATTTTCTGCTGGGTAGGCGATTTGTCGCATTTTAGTACGCATACGTTTTGGATCGAGTGAATTGACTTTGATATTGGTTTTTTCCAATTCCTCGCTCAAAGTCTTGCTCAACCCTTCAATGGCAAATTTACTCACCCCGTAAGCGCCCCAGTAAGCACGAGCATCACGCCCAACTGAAGACGATAAAAATAACACGCGGGCATCGTCTGACTTATTTAAAACTGGAATTAAAAACTGCGTAAGCATAAACGGCGCATTGACATTAATCTGCATTGTGGAATACCATAGCTTAATATCGTATTGCTCAATTGGCATCATTGTGCCAATAATACCGGCATTGTGAATAAGTCCGTCAAGCTGACCAAAATGCTCTAATAAATTCGCTTGCAGTTGCTCGTAATGTTCAGGTGTTGCCCCCTCTAAATCAAGCGGATAAAGTATCGGCTCTTGATAGCCTGCATCAACCACTTCATCATAAGTTGTTTCAAGCGAAGCTAAGTCGCGCCCAAGCATAATCACAGTCGCGCCCGCTTTAGATAGATCAAACGTCATTGCTCTGCCAAAACCTCGATTAGCGCCAGTCACTAAAATGACCTTGTCTTTTAACTCACCTTCGGTAATATTGTAATCAGTTGAAATATTCATTATTTAAGCTCCTTTTTACTTTGCACACCCAGTGTCTTGAGTTTCTCAGCACGGCCAATCAGGTTGCCTTTACCATCTGATAATTTTCCACGCGCTTCTTTATAGCTCTTTTGTGCTTTATCAAGGTGTTTTTCAATATCATCCATAGAACTAACAAAGCCAAATAGTTTGTCGTACATGGCACCTGCTTGGCGAGCAATCTCTTCAGAGTTTTGATTTTGACGTTCTGTTTGCCAAATATGATGTACGGTTTTAAGACTCATCATTAATGTTGATGGAGAGACCAAAACAATGTTCTTTTTCAATGCTGTGGTGAATAGATCTGGCTTTTGATCCAGTGCAACCAATAGTGCTGATTCAATTGGGATGAAAACAAAGATAAAATCAAGTGTTAGTACGCCTTCTAGGTTTTCATACTCTTTGATACTAATGCCATTAATATGTGCTTCAACCGAAGCTACATGCGATTTAAGCATGGTTTTGTCTGACTGATTGGCAATGTAATCTTTATAAGCTTTAAGTGATACTTTGGAGTCAATAATAATGTCTTTTTCTTCAGGCAGGTGTAATACTACATCTGGCTTAAAGGCTTCACCCTGCTCATTTTTTAGCTGTTTTTGTGTATCAAACTCATGCCCCTCTCTAAGGCCAGAACTTGACAAAATAGAGCTTAAGATCATCTCACCCCAATCACCTTGTTGCTTATTATCGTAAGTCAAGGCATCGGTAAGATTTTGCGTGGTTTCTTGCGCTTCAATGCTGGTTTTTTTCAGGTTTTCAATTTGTGCAGATAAAGTAGCGCGCTCTTTGATTTGCTCACTAGTAATGACTTCAATCTTATCTCTAAACTCTTTAAGCTGCGCTTGCAAAGGGGTTAGTAACTCAGAATTCTTAACACTTAAGTCGTTACGGTCTTTGGCTAAGATGTCACTTGCTACCGCTTTAAAATCCTTACTCATTTGCTCTTTGGCAATATTGATCAAATCAATTTGATTCTCATAAGACTTGATTTTTTCATCAAGGCTAACTTCAAGATGAATCTTGTCCGTTTTCAATACTTGCAACTTGGTATTTAGGTAAAAATAAACTACCACAGCGCCAACAATCAAGCCTAATACTAAACTCATTACATCCATTATATTAACTCCAATATTTCTTCTACTTGATCAACCAAGTAATCATAATTCCAATCTGATTCAACGTTGCCATAACCATAGGTCACTGCTACGGTTTTAATGTTTGCGTTTTTACCCGCAACCATGTCGTTTTTATCATCACCAACAAACAAGCAACTTTGTGGCAAAACACCTAGCTGTGCACACGCATAAAGCAATGGTGCAGGGTGTGGCTTATTATATTCTAAGGTGTCGCCACAAACCACGACATCCGGTTTTAAGTCTAATTTTTCTAATAACAAATGGGTTAAGTTCTCAGGCTTATTGGTGACTATCCCCCAATACACTTTTTGCTGTTTAATGATGTTAAGCAGTGTATCAATACCGTCAAATGTCTTCGAGAATTTATCGATATTATTAGTATAAATCTCTAATATTCTTTGGTGTCTATTGGTAAATTCAGGGTGTGACTCGT
>JABGOT010000030.1 GCA_018648985.1 Candidatus Ruthturnera sp. | reverse complement strand
GCAATTGCATTTAAAATATCGTCATTTGATAATGCCATGATATTTACTCCTTTTATTTATTATTGTTTTTGGTCACGAACTGCTGCCACTACTCGAGTTACTTTTGTCGGAACTTCGTTTAAAGTTCTTGCTAGTTTCTCAACCGGTGCTAACATAAGCGCCATAACCAGACTGATCGCTTGATCTTTAGTTGGTAGGCTTGCAATACGCTTAAGCTGATCTGCTTCCACAAATTCGCCTGAAACGCCCAAACCCTTAACGACTAAGTCTTCGTTATCTTTAACGAAATCTTTAAATACACGTGCTACTGCACCTGGATCTTCCTGAGAAAATCCAAGAATTACCGGTCCGCTAAGAACGGGTAGTACACACTCGCATTCAGTCTTCGTCAATGCAATTTTTGCTAAGGTATTCTTTACAACACGTAAAGAAACATTTGCATCCATCGCACTAGAACGAAGATTAGTCATTTGTTCAACTGTCAATCCGCGATACTCGGCCACGCCAACAGAAATCGCACTATTTGCTAGTGTATTTACTTGTTCGACAACAACCTTTTTTGCTTCAAGATTTAGAGCCATTTGCCTCTCCTGAACAGTTTAAAAAAGAAAGCCATCATTTGATAACTTTCGCCACAGAGTATTTACATACCCTCTACATAGGCTGAGTGTGTTACCACTCAATTAAACAAACACTCCAGGAGGAATGCCCGAACCTATGGTCTTTGAGGCCATACAGAACAATCTGCGACCCAAAGAATTCTTTCTTGCTTGCTCTAGTTAAAGATCAAGCGATGCTAAATCAACCGATACGCCTGCGCCCATCGTTGAAGAAACACTTATTTTTTTAAAGTACACGCCTTTAGCTGAACTAGGCTTAGCCTTTTTCAATGCTTCCATGAGTGCAGCAATATTTTCACTTAATGCTTTCACATCAAAAGATGCTTTACCGATGCCAGCGTGAACAATCGCAGCCTTGTCTGTACGGTAACGCACTTGACCTGCTTTTGCGTTGTTAACTGCTGTTGCAACATCTGGTGTCACTGTGCCAACTTTAGGGTTCGGCATTAAACCACGCGGGCCTAATACTTGACCTAAACGACCAACCACACCCATTGCATCAGGTGATGCAATAACTACGTCGTAGTTAAGATCGCCGTCTTGCATAGATTTCATTAAATCTTCCATGCCTACAACATCTGCGCCTGCCGCCTCAGCTTTAGCAACATTGTCGCCTTGTGTAAATACCGCAACGCGAACTGTTTTGCCTGTGCCGTTTGGCAATACCACTGCACCACGTACGTTTTGGTCTGATTTTTTAGAATCAACACCCAGGTTAACACTCACATCAATAGATTCATCAAATTTTGATGTTGCGCATTCTTTAATTAGTGCTAATGCATCTTCAATTGTGTAGCGTTTACCAATTTCAACTTTAGCTGCAATGTCTTTTTGTTTTTTTGTTAATTTAGCCATCTGATTAACCCTCCACTTCAATACCCATTGAACGGGCTGTACCAGAAATAATAGTCACTGCCGCATCCATGTCGTTTGCATTCAGATCTTTCATTTTGATCGTCGCAACTTCTTCTAGTTGTGCGCGTGTAATTTTGCCAACTTTATCAGTATGTGGCACACCAGAACCTTTCTTGATGCCTGTTACTTTTAAAATTAACAATGCTGCTGGTGGTGTTTTAGTAATGAAAGTAAAGCTACGATCACTATAAACCGTGATCACTACTGGCACTTTCATACCTTTATCAATGTCTTGTGTTTGTGCGTTAAACGCCTTACAGAAATCCATAATGTTTACACCATGCTGACCCAATGCAGGACCTACCGGTGGTGAAGGATTTGCTTCTTGTGCTGGAATCTGCAGCTTAATATATGATTCAATTTTCTTAGCCATTTTTTTTCCTTAAGGCAATCGCCTTGTTTGGGTTCAAACGCTTAATTCAAGATTAAGCTCCCCTGTTAAATCACAACCCTAGATACTCTAGCGTTGTTTCTGTTTAAGTTTTCTCTACTTGAGAAAACTCTAGTTCTACTGAAGTGGTGCGTCCAAAGATCAACACCTCTACTTTTAATACGCTCTTCTCGTAGTCAACCGCTTCAATGGTGCCGTTGAATTCGTTAAATGGTCCGTCAATCACTAGGATTTCTTCACCTGGTTGATAAGCCACTTTAGGTTTCGGTTTGTCAGCACCTTCTTGTACGCGCGCCATAATTTTATCAACTTCGCGCTGCGTAATAGGAGATGGCTTACCTGATGATCCACCAATAAAGCCGATGACGTTATTGGTATTTTTCACCAACAACCAGCTTGGCTCTGTTAATTCCATGTTGACCAACATATAACCAGGGAAAAACTTACGCTCAGCCGTTTTCTTTTGGCCATCTTTAAGCTCAACCACTTGCTCAGTTGGGATCATTACATCGCCTACTAAATCTTCCAAGCCTTCTCTTACAACTGATTCTTCAATTGCGGTTTTAACTTTCGCTTCATAACCACTTCTTGCATGAAGTACGTACCATCTTTTAGCCATCTTCTTCCTTTAGTTTGTAAGTAGCTGAACAGCCCAAGTCAAAATTGCATCGACAATCCATAAGAAAATCGCAACAATAACCACTGCCACCATAATCATGCCAGTCGTCTTAACTGTTTCATCACGCGTTGGCCAAACAACCTTGCGTAATTCAATTTTGGTTTCTTTAAAAAATGCATTTAATCGAACACCTTGAGGTGCTTTAAAAAATACAAAAGCAGCCAACACTAAGCCCGCTAATAAAAGCAATACTTTATATAGTTTTGTGTTTAACTCTAATGGATCTACAATGTACAGCGCAAGAAAAGCCACCACAATTAGGATTGATACGATCATTCCTACTGATGACTCTGCCTTTACTGGACTTTCTACATTCTTACTCACATTACACCTTTAATATGGCAGGCAAGGAGGGACTCGAACCCCCAACCAACGGTTTTGGAAACCGCCACTCTACCAGTT
>JABGOT010000039.1 GCA_018648985.1 Candidatus Ruthturnera sp. | reverse complement strand
TCAGAACCACATGATCAATGTGACTTATCATTTTAACTCCTTGTGCACATAACGCGGCGATAAGGGGCCTGCTGGATGAATTGCAAACACCTAGAAATTACATAATTCCCGTTAAAACCAATGAGATAAAACCTAAATTTGCCGAGGCAGGTCCCTTTGATGCGTTTGTTATGCTTTTCACTTAATTTACAATTGATAAGTCAATTACCAACTTACCAATATGCTTCTTTAATTCAAACTGTTGTTGAGCTTCGGCTATTTGTGATATAGCAAAGGTTTTTGAAACTAAGGGTTTGATTTGCTCTGCTTCTATTCGCTTGATTAGATTGCCAAATACCTCTTCACCAAGAACAGTGCAACCAAACAAACTTAGATCCTTCAGGTAAAGAGTTCTTACATCTAATTCGACAAGCGGACCAGCGATAGCTCCTGCTGCAGCATATCTACCAAATGGTTTCAAAACTTCAAGGTGATCTGGCCATTGGCTACCAGCAACCAAGTCGATAACTACATCGACACTGTTTTTGCCAAGTGCTTGAACAATGTTTTCGTTTCTGTCGAGAGTCTTGTTAGCACCAAGGCTTAAGATATCAGCTACTTTTGACTCGCTGGTGATTGCAATGACTTTTGCATCTCGTGCTTTAGTGAGTTGTATTACGGCTGATCCGACACCACCCGATGCACCCGTAACTAAAACAGTATCGGTGGCTGTAACTTTGGCACGTGTAAGCATGTTTTCAGCTGTGGAGTACGAGCAAGGAAATGATGCCAGTCCAACATCACTGAATGAGCTATTGATCTGATAGGCATGTCTGGCAGCTACAACTGTGTATTCCGCAAAGCCACCATCGCACTCTGAACCAAAATACCAGGGTAATTCCAAAGTCGATCCACCAGCTTCACGGATGCATGGTTCTACAAGTACACGCTCATTTAATATTCTTTTATCAACCTGCTCACCAACAGCAACGACTCTACCGCAAACATCTGCACCTTGAATTCTGGGAAACTGAATTGGACCTCCAGACCAACTCGAATCACCACTATTTCCTTCAGACTTTGAATACCATGCAGTCCGAGTATTAATATCCGTGTTATTTACGCCAGCAGCACTAACTTTAATAAGAACATCACGAGGCCCTATATTGGGAACGGGTATATCATTGCGCAGCACTAACTTATCCAAATCGCCGTGACCTGTTAGTTGGATGCCTGACATGATGTTTGGTATGATTTTCATTAACGACTCCATTTTTGTTTGAGCATAACGCCGCGTTAACCGCGCGAGCCGAAGGCGAGTCCGGTTGAACGCTTGGTTATACGATTCATCGCTTAATAATCATGCAAGTTGCCGTTGCGGTGGCAAGTAGTTTACCGTCTTGGCTTTTCAACGTACCTTCCGATATACCTAAAGACTTAGACAAATTAATAATCTTACCTTCGGCTATTAACTTCTCATTTTTAGGCACGGTCCTTATCATTTTAACATTTAGGTCGATGGTGCCGTAGCCAACGCCCGCATTAAGCAAGGTATGTACCGCGCAACCAGTGACGGAGTCAAGCACCGTTGCTGCAAATCCACCATGGACTCCACCCATCGGGTTGAGGTGCGAATCATTGGCAATGGCATGAAATAATACCCTCCCTTCTTCAATTTTAACAAAGGTCATTGGAATGGTGGTCGTAATAGATGCACGCGGCAACTCTCCGAGCGCCATCGCCTGTAAAACCTCTAAACCTGTCATTTCTTCAATTTTCATATATCCCTACCGGTAATTCGTATAACGCCCGCATAAAAGGCGGAGCGTCAGCGACGTCCAGCCCGCAGTGCGATTTTTGATGCGTTTGTTAAGTGTGAATCAACCCTGGAAGCTCTTTCATTGAATTAAAACTAATAACTGACGAAAATTCACACGACTCATTGAATCTATTATAAAATAGCGTTTTCATTCCTGCTTTGTGACCAGCCTCTACGCCCACTGGACCATCATCGATGACAATACACCTTTCTTCTGGGAACCCCATATCTTTAGCCGCATACATGTATATTCTAGGATCAGGCTTCCACACCCCAATTTCATACGAGCTATAAATATTTCCCCCGAAGTAGTTGGTTAAACCGCAGACCCTTAATGCCTGTTGTATTTTATGAACTGGCCCGCTCGAAACTACAGCCATTGGGTGGTTTAGATTTTTAAGTGTTTCTTCAATATAATCAATTGGCTTTAGATCAGTTTCAAAAAGCTCAGTTACAATACTTCTATATTCATCAATAAAATTCTCAGGTAAACTTATATCAAATTCTTTCTCTAATACACTTATAATTTTGGCTAATTTCCAGCCTCTGAATCGGGCAACTAATTCATCAGCATCTAGCTCAATACCATATTCTCTGAATTTTAGTACCATTCCAATATTGCAGAGCCTCTCGCTATCAACAAGGGTTCCGTCACAATCAAATAAAAGACATTGGTTCATCTAAACTCCAGACACTTAACTTATTATTATCAGGCATAATGCCCGTTAAACCCGCTATTATCCGGTTTATCAGGCATGTTTCTAGACATAAAGCTTAATCAGGCAAATTTCCATGACAAGTTGATAATTACCGTATAATCGAGACTACTGCACAGGAATTTCATAAAAATATATTCTACAATTCTACAATCTGAACTTCAACTAACTGTTCACCTTTTGAGTTGGTTTCAATTTCAGCTGGTTAACAATGAAGATTTAAAAAAAGTTGTCATTCCCGCGATAGCGGGAATCCAGGAACTTGTAAGTGTCTGAAATAATGGATTCTCGCTTTCGCGAGAATGACAAACAAGTGTGCCATTTGGACTTTTTACAGGTTCATCAATATTGAAATAACAAATAATTACTCCAAACCTGAACGATAAAACTCAGTATCTTCTGCTGGAAGCGGAGAATTACCTAAAATTAAATCCGCCGCTTTTTCGGCCAGCATCATCACAGGTGCGTAGATATTTCCGTTGGTGATGTAAGGCATTACGG
>JABGOT010000119.1 GCA_018648985.1 Candidatus Ruthturnera sp. | reverse complement strand
TTCAATGGCTGATTTTTCATCATCAGAAACTTCGTCTTTTAACTCTTCCATGGTTTGTTTGGTTGAGTGTATTAACGAGTCTGCCATGTTGCGTGAAGTCACTAATTCTTGGAATTTTTTATCATCCTCGGCATGAGCTTCAGCATCTTTGATCATCTTTTCTACTTCTTCATCGCTTAAACCTGATGAAGCTTTAATGGTGATCGACTGCTCTTTGCCTGTATTTTTGTCTTTAGCAGATACATTCAAAATACCATCTGAATCAATATCTAGAGTTACCTCAATTTGCGGCTGACCTTTAGGTGCTGCATCAATACCTTCTAAGTTGAATTGACCTAATGATTTGTTTGCATTAGCCACTTCACGCTCACCTTGTAGTACGTGTACGGTTACCGCAGCCTGGTTATCAGACGCTGTTGAGAAAATTTGCGACGCATTGGTTGGAATGGTTGTATTTTTTTCAATCAACTTCGTCATTACACCACCCATAGTCTCAATACCTAAAGACAATGGCGTTACATCAAGTAATAATACATCTTTAACATCACCACCCAATACACCCGCTTGAATCGCTGCACCCATGGCAACTGCTTCATCAGGGTTAACATCACGCTTTGGCTCTTTGCCAAAGAAATCTTGCACCATTTGGCCGACCTTAGGCATACGTGTTTGACCACCCACCAAGATTATTTCATCAATGTCGCCACTTGAAAGATCAGCATCTTTAAGTGCTATCTTGCAAGGCTCAATAGTGCGCTTTAATAAGTCATCAACTAATGATTCTAATTTAGCACGTGTGAGTTTAATGTTAAGGTGTTTAGGGCCAGAGGCATCAGCAGTCACATAAGGCAAGTTAACTTCTGTTTGTTCTGACGATGATAACTCGATCTTAGCCTTTTCAGCTGCTTCTTTTAAGCGCTGAAGTGCCATTGGGTCTTTAGTTAAATCAACACCTTGGTCTTTTTTGAATTCTTCAACTAAATAGCTGATAATGCGCTGGTCAAAATCTTCACCACCTAGGAATGTATCACCATTGGTTGACAATACTTCAAAGTGTTTTTCACCATCAATATCTTCCATTTCAATAATTGAAACGTCAAATGTACCACCACCTAAGTCATATACAGCAACGGTTTTGTCACCAGTTAGCTTGTCTACACCATAAGCCAATGCTGCTGCCGTTGGCTCATTAATAATACGTTTAACATTTAAGCCTGCAATCTTACCAGCATCTTTAGTTGCTTGACGTTGTGAGTCGTTAAAGTAAGCTGGAACTGTGATCACTGCTTCAGTCACTGTTTCGCCTAAGTAATCTTCCGCTGTTTTTTTCATCTTTTCGATTACTTTTGCTGAGATTTCAGGTGCAGCCATTTTTTTACCTTTAACCTCTACCCAGGCGTCACCATTGTCAGCTTTGACAATTTTGTAAGGCACAAGATCGATGTCTTTTTGTACAGCTTCTTCATCAAATCGACGACCGATTAGACGCTTAATTGCATACAATGTGTTTTCAGGGTTAGTAACTGCTTGGCGTTTTGCCGGTTGACCTACTAAGACTTCTTCACTGTCTTTTGGATAGGCGATAATTGATGGGGTAGTACGATCACCCTCTGAATTTTCGATAATTTTAACGCTGCCGCCATCCATAATAGCGACACATGAATTTGTTGTACCTAAGTCAATACCGATAATTTTTGACATTTTTTAACTCCTTGTGTTTGATATACCCTCTATATAGGGATGGTCATTTTTTTTTCAAGGAATTAATGCAAAAATATTATAGAGGTCTTTACATAAATATGAATAATCATCAAAAATCCACTTTTCACTAACTTGATAATCTTTTAAACCCTGTCTTAACCAGCTAGGACTAGGTTTAAGAAAATCACCAATTCAGCAAAAACTGAATATCGATAATCATCCCTATTTATGCAAAGACCTCTTACAGCTTGGTCTTTAGATGGGTTTCCACTGATTTAGGCACAAAAGCACTGATGTCACCACCCAATGACAAAATTTCTCGTACCAGTGAGGATGAAATATTAGCGTATTGCTCAGCAGGGGTCATAAACAAGGTTTCAATATTAGGGTTAAGATGCTTGTTCATGCCTGAGAGTTGGAATTCGTATTCAAAGTCACTTACCGCTCTAAGCCCGCGCAGGATAACTTGTGCATTTTGTGCATTAGCAAAGTCAACCAGTAAAGTATTAAAGCTTAATACTTCAACATTTTTAATGTCTTTGAGCGCGATGCTGGTGGTTTGAATGCGCTCGTCAATATTAAGAAACGAGGATTTTTTGCTATTTTGTGTAATGCCGACAATCACTTTATCAAACAACTTACTGGCACGACGAACCAAATCAATGTGACCATTGGTGATGGGATCAAAAGAACCGGGGTAAATTGCAATTTTTTTCATAATATTTTTAATAAGCAGTAGTTAACCGCACCAGATTGCTTTTGTTTAATGATTTCGATTTTTTCCGAAATTTCTTCTTTTAAGAAATCTTGTGTTATCTCAAATTCAGATTCTATATAGATTTTGCTCTTGCTTGTTACAAAATCACTGTTTTTTAGCGATTTTAGTGTTTTTGAGATAAGGTTTTTGTTAAATGGTGGGTCTAATAAGACAAAATCAAAGGTTTTGGTGCTTTTTTGCTTTAAAAAAACCAATGCATCTTGGTTAAAAAGACGAATTTTGTCTGATTTTAATAATTTCCGATTTTTTTCTAGACTTTGATAGGTGTTTGGATTTTTTTCAATACTGGTAACTTGTTTTGCACCACGAGATAAAGCCTCAAAACTTAGTGCACCACTACCAGCGAATAAATCTAAGTAGGTTTTATTGAAAGATTCGAATTGAATCCAATTAAACAGTGTTTCACGCACCTTGCTTGGCGTGGGCCTTAAGCCTTTAGCATTAGGAAAGCTAAATTTTCTGCCCCTGTACTCACCGCCAATGATTTGAAAGCTATTACTATTGGCCAAAGGCTATTTCTGATAAGCGTCGAATGATTCTTG
>JABGOT010000082.1:10746-20459 GCA_018648985.1 Candidatus Ruthturnera sp. | reverse complement strand
ACGCTTTAAAAAAACGAAACATTGAGTGCTTTAAGTTTGACTGGAAAGGAGATAACCTCGATGAGCTTTGGTCAAAAAAATTTAACAAAGCTTTTATTGTTTTACATGGTCGTGGCGGTGAGGATGGCTATATCCAACAACAGCTTGAAGATCGAAATATTGCTTATACAGGCACTAATTCAAGTGCTTCCGAGCAATGCATGAACAAAGCCACAACAAAAGCCATATGGGAGCAGCATAATCTACCTTTAGCGCTCTCTGTTTTGGCAACGATTGGTGAAGACATTCCAATTATTGACTTTCCACTGCCTTGGGCGGTAAAGCCAATTTTAGAGGGTTCTAGCATTGGTATCAGTAAAGTAGGTAATGCCAATGAGTTAGACAAGGCGCTTGAATTAGCTTGGCAATATGATAGCCAAGCGTTAATTGAACAATGGATTGAAGGAGATGAATATACCGTTACAATCCTAAATAAAGAAATATTACCCGTTATTCAAATAAAATCAGGCCATGGGTTTTACGATTATGAATCTAAATATCATTCAGATGAAACCCAATATTTATGTCCATGTGGACTCTCAGATGAGATCGAAAAAAAATTGCAGTCCATCGCACTAAATGCTTTTAATATTATGAACGCCAAGACTTGGGGTCGAGTTGACTTTATCCTTGATAAAAACAATACGCCCTATTTATTAGAAATTAACACTGTGCCTGGTATGACGTCTCATTCTTTAGTGCCAATGGCCGCCAAAGCATCAGGGCTTAGTTTTGACGAATTAGTAATAGCAATTCTCAATGATTAAAAAAAATAACCCTCGCTATAACAAACGTAAAAAATCAATAAAGCAATTTCTCTTGCCAATTGCAAAAGCACTGCCTTTTTTTGCCATGTTGGCTTTTATTGTTTGGCGTATTTTAGAATCTGATCCTACTGAATTTTTAAAAGCACAAGTGAGTTGGGAGATTGATGGATCTCTACCTATTGACCAAGCAATCTTAGAAGATAAAATACAACCCCTTATTCAAGACAAATACCAGCTAAACTTGCACGAAATAAAACAAGTTTTAGAGACAGAGCCTTGGGTAAGTGCCGCGCATGTTAAGCGCCTATTTTGGAATTCAATTCAAATCGATATTGAGCCTCAAGATATTGCCATGCGCTGGGAAAACATCAATTGCATCACCAAAAACAAGACTAACTGTGTAGGCTATATATCAACTACAGGTGAATTGTTTATTCCAAAGACAATGATTCCATCAGATGCAGTTTTGGCACGATCAGAAGAAAATCAAACAAAGATTATTAAACTCTACACAGATTACCAAGACTACCAAATTTTATCTGGAGACATGGTTATTACCGCTTTTTCTCGAACGAATATTGACCAACTTACTTTTAATCCTAATATCAAAGTGATTCTAGGCTATCAGCAACAAGAGCAACGATTAGAGCGCTTTATAAAAGCTTACGCCAAGATTAAACCTTCAAAAAAGGTTAAGCAGGTTACGTTTGATATGCGCTACCCTAAGGGGTTTTCTCTGAGTTATTAGTTGCATTGATCAGCTGATAGCACAGAGCCAATGTCACCAACGTCCAATAAAATACCACGACTTTAACAACCCATTCTAGAGTTGACCCTAAGCCAATAATATTCGCCAGTGCGGCGAATAACATAGCAACCAAAGCCGGCAAAATAGCTTGCAAAAAAAACAAATTTGCATGTGTTGTGAACGATAAATTCCACTTATATTTAGAAGGCTGATCAATAGCAATGCCAACAAAATTAAGTGTAATTGGAATAATTAAAAAATACACAACCAATTGTAAAAACGGCATACCAGTAATCATCACTGGTATTACCGTTACCAAGCCTACAAATAATGTTAAACCGGTAAATCGAACAATTTTATTTATCTTTATAACCGGTATCAAACCATTGACTGATTGTTCACCGAGTATCACCAAGCGATACATATTGATCGACAAGGTAATATAGCCATAAAAAAACAAGAGCAAATAAGCCATCATATTTTCTGGCAAAACAACCTCTATTAATTTACCACCATTAAATACCTGCTCCATTAGCCCTAACAACTCTGGCACAACCATTAAGAATGGCGAAGAAATCAATACCGGCAGAATAGAAATCTCAATGATTTTTTTCCAATGCGTCAGTGCAAAGGCAAAGCCTGCTAGAAATATTTTATTAATGGGAAGTGAATTCATATTTTTACTTCATTTTAGAGTTAATAACATTGACAATAATTTTTAGTTTTTGCCCTGGTTGTAATGGTTTTTTATTGTCTAATTTATTCCACAACCTTAGGTTAGCAACACTAACCTTAAATTTACTGGCAATTTTTGACAAATTATCGCCTTTTTTAACGCGATAAGTAACCTTTCGGTTGATATCAATCCCAACATTGGTGACTTTGGATAAATCCTTTTCTTTGCTAGGTTTTGCTTGCCAAATCACCAATTGCTTTCCAAGTGCCAAAGGCTTAGATCGAGTAATATGATTCCATTTAACCAGACTGTCAATTTGAACCTTGTATTGTTTGGCGATTTTCCACAAACTATCACCACTAGCGACCGTATGCACAACTTTAACCCCTGTTTTCTTGGCGTTTAATCGTCGTTTTTCTCGTTCATTTTCAGAAAGTGTATAGTCGTTTTCACCACGCTGTGCAACAGGCATAATTAGATGGTCACCAACTTTAATTAAATTATCTTTAAGGCTATTTGCACTTTTAATTTGGCTTAAAGTAGTCTTATACTTATTAGCCAAATAACTTAAACTCTCGCCCGATTTCACTTGATGACGTAGCCATCTAACTCGCGCACTCTTTGGCTGTGCACTCAGATTTTTTTCAAACATATCAATGTTGTCAATCGGCAATAGAAGTCTATAAGGTAGGTTGCTCGGCGTAGCCCAGCGCTTAAGCCCAGGGTTGAGCGAATAAATCTCATCCAGACTAAGATCAGCCCACTGTGAAATCATGGCCAGATCAAACTGAGAGTCTAGTTTTACCACTTGCAATTGTGCAGCATTACTCACTGGTGTAATGGTTTGTCCGTATTTTTCAGGATGCTTAATTAGCTCGGCAACTGCTAACAATCTAGGCACATAACCCCTGGTTTCGGCTGGTAAATCCAAATGCCAGAAATCAGCTTTTTTACCCAGTCGTTTATTTTTACGTACTGCTTTTTGTACGCGGCCTGGGCCAGAATTATAAGCAGCAATGGCCAGCAAATAATCACCTTTAAAAAGTTTAGTCAGATTTTTTAAATACTTAACTGCCGCCTTGGTTGATGCTAAAACATCACGCCTGCCGTCATACCACCAATTATCTTTTAAGCCATAAAGCTTGCCAGTGGAAGGGATAAACTGCCAAAGACCAGAGGCAGTACCGTGCGAGTAAGAAAACGGATAATAAGCCGATTCAACAATAGGCAATAGGGCAATCTCTATCGGTAAACCTGCTTTTTCTACTTCTTTGGTTACTAAGTGCAAATAAGGTTTAGCACGCTTGGTAACACGCGTTAGATAATCAGGGTTTTTCTTAAACCAATCAATATGCCAAAACAAGTCTTTCTGGCTTCTTGCCTTAAGTGTGTGACGGTTAGAAATATATTGCCACAAATCTTTTTCAACAATAACATTAGGCTTAACAACTGCAGCTGGACTAACTACGGAATTAGGATTTACCTTTAAAGCATGCTTACTATCAATGTTTTTCGAAACATTGATATCACCTTGTGAAGCGCAAGCGCTTAAAAATAAAAAAGATAGATATAAAAATCGTTTAAACAAGGCTAGTGTTTTGTTTTACTTGAACATTGAGGAGAAGCTGGCGCACCATTTTTCATGGCCCATTCGTCTGGGGTGTAAGTATGCATTGCCAATGCATGAATATGACCAAGCTCTTCTTTAAAAAGTTGATTAATAAAACGGTGACGATCAATCAACTTAAGATCAGAAAAATAATGACTCACTACGATCAATTTAAAATGTGACTCTGTTGCAGAGCCAGAATGATTGCCCGATTCATTAACCACTTCCAAATGTGTTGGATTGAGTGAGGTTTCTAATTGTTCGGTTAAATGCTGTTGCATGTCGCTCATTATTTTTTTCCGGTAAAGGCAAACACGAAAGCATCTGAAAAGAAGTTGTCTTTAATCATGCCTTGATCTACAAAAGTATTGGCAGCTGACTTAACCATCTCTGGCGGTCCACAGGCATAAATTTCATAACCAGTAAGATCGTCAAAATCTTTTAAAACACTCTCATGTACAAATCCTGTCCTACCTTGCCATGCATTATTAGGCTCAGACAAAACTGGAACAAAATGAATATTATCATATTCAGCCGCCCACTGTTTTGGTAAGTCCATGTATAGATCAACTTCGTCTCTCACACCCCAATATAGGTAGATTTTACGATTTAACTTAGTGGCAATTGCATGTTCAATAATTGACTTAATAGGCCCTAATCCCGTACCACCTGCTACTAAAATAACTGGTTTTTTACTGTCTTCTCTAAAGAAGAAATCACCCTTTGGACCTTCAATTCGAAGTAACGATTTTTCTTCCAACCCATTGAAAACAAAATTAGTAAATTTTCCATTTTCTATTTGACGTACGTGTAATTCAATCAAACTTGAGTTTGTTGGCGCGTTTGCAATTGAAAAAGCACGCGGTTCAAAATTAGGATGAATTAAATCAATATATTGACCTGCCAAATATTGCAACGATTCAGAACCCGGAATTTTTAAAAATATTTGAGTGACATCATGATTTAAACGATTGATGCTTTCTACCTTACATGGCAGGTTTCTCACTTCAATATCAGCGACACTGTCCAACTCGTCCACCACAAGTGACACATCAGATTTAGCCCTACACTGGCACAATAACGCCATGCCATCAGCAACTTCTTCTGGGGTGATGCCATTCGGTATATCACCTTCGTAATCTACCTCGCCTTCGGTAATAATAGCCTTGCATTTACCACAAAAACCTTTTTGACAACCGTAAGGAAAATTTAACCCATGGATTAGCGCGTCATCCAGAATAGCACTATCACCATCGGTTCTAAAAAACTTTCCAGTCGCTTGATTTTCAATTGTAAACATGCGTTTAATCTAATAAATTTAAGTAGCCGACATTATAATATAGGTTATATCTCTTAATGCTTAGTAATTTAAAGCCTTTATGACACAATCAGCAGACAAAACCGTTGTATTCTTAATGGGCCCTACCGCTTCAGGAAAAACTGATTTGGCTATTGAGCTTAGTCATAAATTTAAAGCCAGATTAATCAGTGTAGATTCTGCGCTCATCTACAAAGGCATGAACATCGGCTCTGCCAAACCAGATTCCAATACCTTGGAAAAATACCCTCATCACTTAATTGATATTTGCGAACCAGAAGAAGCTTATTCAGCCCATGATTTTGCCAAAGATGCCAAAGCACAAATACAGCTGGCTTTTGACAATGGCGAGACCCCAATCTTGGTGGGTGGCACCTCATTTTACTTTCATGCACTTGAACACGGCCTATCTGATTTGCCAAAGTCAACCACCGAATCAAGAAAGAAATTTAACCGATTGTTAAAAGAAAAAGGCTCTGCCGCATTACACGATGACTTAAAGAAAATCGACCCAAAGGCAGCTGAACGCCTCCACCCAAATGATGCTCAGCGCGTTACACGTGCGTTAGAAGTGTTTGATATTAGTGGAAAAACCCTAAGTGATTTGCAAGGTAATAAACAGCAAGGGTTGAACCGCCCTATTAAAAAAATCATCCTCATGCCTTCACGCAATGAACTACACCAACGGATCGAGGCACGTTTTTTATCAATGATGGATGATGGGTTTTTGGCCGAGGTTGAGCAACTAAAACAAAACCCAAATCTACACGAGGACTTGCCCTCTATTCGTTGTGTGGGTTATCGACAAGCTTGGCAACACTTAAATGGAGACATTAATCAAGACGCCATGATTGAGCTAGCTATTATCGCCACACGCCAACTGTGTAAACGCCAAAGCACTTGGTTAAATGGTGAAGAAAATGCATTATTTTTAGAAAAAAGCGACGTTGAAGCTGCGATGAGCTTTATCCAAGAACAGTCTTCTTGAACGCATTACCTCGCACTTCGAAATTATCAAACATATCAAAACTCGCACAAGCTGGCGATAGCAATACCACTCCGTCATTTAACATATTAGCCGCCAAGCTAACCGCTTCATCCATTGAATCAGCATAGCTCACTGTTGATTTCTTAATACCTTCGCCAAGCGTTTGTGCACTTTGCCCGATCAACACTACGCCAACCACATCTTTATCAATTAATTCAAACAAAGGCGAGTAATCTTCTTGTTTAGCAATGCCACCAGCAATGAGTACAATATTCTCATGTCGATCAATAAGCGCATTCAAGGCCTTAATAGTAGAAACAACATTAGTGGCTTTTGAATCATTGTAATAATCAACGCCCTGTTTCTTTACTACCCATTCAAGGCGGTGCTCAAGACCTTTAAAAGCTTTAATACTCTCAACCATCGAATCTGCATTCAGCCCAATCTGATCACCTAAAGCAAGTGCGGCCAATACATTAGTCACATTGTGTTCACCAATGAGTTGCATATCACCCACATACAGCAATACATCATCACCCTTTAAAAAGTAACAACTACCATGGCAAGTTACCGTACCAAAATCGGTAGGCTGCTTTGGCATATTTACACCAAAATGCTTGGCTGATTTTTTTTGAGGGACTAATGATTCATCAATATTCACCACCAAATGCTGACAGTGTTTGTACAAACCAAGCTTTGAATCGGTATATTCTGCAAAACTGCTGTATCGATCAAGGTGGTCTGGGGTGATATTAAGCACCACGCCCGTCAACAGATTTAAATTCTGAGTGTAATCCAGCTGATAACTAGAAAGCTCCAACACATAATATTCAACCTCATCACTCAGACACTCGAGTGCGGGTTTGCCAATATTGCCACCAATGGCCACTTGTTTACCTTCATTGGCGATCATTTCGCCTAATAGCTGAGTAACGGTTGATTTGCCATTTGAGCCAGTAATGCCAATAATTGGCGCTGCAGCATAGCGTGAAAATAACTCAATATCGCTAATAACTGGTATACCCTTCTCTCTCGCCCACACAACAATTGCTTGTGTTTGTGCAATACCAGGGCTGATAAACACTTCATCAATATCAGTTAATAAATCTTGCGACCAATCACCTAGTACAGGTTCTGAGCCGAAAGACCCTGCCAAATAATCAGACAAAGACGGGGGTTGAGGACGACTATCGGCTATCCTGTAAGCAATACTTTGCTTTGACAAGAAGCGAGCAATCGATAAACCTGTATCACCAAGACCTAAAACCAGTTTCATGCTTTTATTTATTTTTCGGTATAAAATAGTAGTATTTTACACTTTTAATTTATAGGAATAAATCATGAGCACATTTTCAACAACAACTGCCATTGGCAACATCAAAGTTAAAAACAAAGTTTTATCAGATACCATGAAACTACTATCTTACACACTGGTGTTTGGTGGCTTAGCCTCATGGTTTTCGATTGCTTCAGGCGCTGGTTTTGGCTCAGCGATAGTCAGCTCAATCACTGCTATTGCGGTTATTTGGTTTGTTCTTCCTAAAACGCAAAACAGTAATAATGGCATATTAACCGCTTTTGCTATTGCTGGCTTACTTGGTTATTCAATTGGCCCTATGCTGACTCATTACTTAGCCATGCCAAATGGTGCAGACTTAGTATTTCAAGCCTTAACCGGTACAGGTGTTTCATTTTTTGCCATTAGTTTTTATGCGCAAAATACAAAAAAAGACTTTAGCTTTTTAAATGGCATGATCTTTTTTGCCATGATTGGAATTATTGTTTTATCAATTATTAATTTCTTCTTTATTGAATCATCGGGTTTTAGCCTGTTCATGTCATTCGCAGTTGTGTTGATCATGGGTGCTTACATGTTGAGTCAAATGTCATCTATTATCAATGGTGGCGAAACTAACTATATCGTAGCTACGGTTGGTTTGTACTTGGCATTACACAACATGTTTACAAGCCTTTTACATATTCTAGGTGCGTTTTCTGGCGACGACTAGATCGATAAAAATTCAATAACATGATAGACTCTGAAGGCTACAGAGCCAATGTTGGTATCGTCATTACTAATGACAAACAACAAATCCTCTTAGCCAAACGTTACCAACAAGAAGCTTGGCAGCTACCACAAGGTGGTATTGACAAAGGCGAGAGTGAACTCGAGGCTTTATTTCGAGAGCTCGACGAAGAAATAGGCCTCTCTCCAGAGCATGTTGAGGTAATGGCAAAAACCCCAAAATGGTTGCGCTATGATCTGCCCGACTATCACATCAGGCGCAAACAAAAGCCAATTTGTGTTGGACAAAAGCAAGTTTGGTTTTTACTAAAACTCACCAGTGATGAAAGTAATATCAAACTCGATACTCACTCGGATATCGAGTTTGATGACTGGGAGTGGGTAGATTACTGGCACCCAATCGAAGAAGTGATCGAGTTCAAAAAAATGATTTATGAAGACATGCTCAAATCTTTAGCACCAGTACTGTTTAACAACCAACACAAAATCCCATCACAGTACTCTCGCCCACTCAAATGTGTGGCTATTACACTTAACCAATAAAATCTTGTAAATAGGTAGATAAGCCACCTTATATCAAGACCCTATTGGTATAATTTAAACCTTTATCATTCATAGACAGGATTTAACACGCGTGAATATTGGAATACTAGGCTTAGGCACCGTTGGTGGTGGCGTTGTAAACGTTCTTAACAAAAATCAAAATGAGATTTCTCGTCGTAGTGGTGCGAGCATTAAAGTCACGCATGCAGCTGTTAGAGACATTAACCAATCACGCATTTGCCCAACTGATAATCTTGAGCTAACTCAAGACCCTTTTTCGATTGTAAACAATGCTGACATCGATGTTGTTTTAGAGTTAATGGGTGGCACGGGTTTAGCTAAAGAACTGGTTGAAGCTGCGATTACCAATGGAAAACATGTTATCACTGCCAACAAAGCACTGATTGCAACCCATGGTAACGAGCTGCTAGCGCTTGCAAAAGACAACAAAGTTCATTTGTTATTTGAAGCCGCAGTTGCAGGCGGTATCCCGATTTTAAAATCATTAGAGCAAGGCTTAAGTGCCAATAAGGTTGAAATGGTAGCCGGCATTATTAACGGCACTGGTAACTTTATTCTGACTGAAATGCGTGACAAAGGCAGAGATTTTGCCGATGTTCTTAAAGAGGCACAAGCGCTTGGTTACGCAGAAGCTGATCCAACTTTTGATGTTGAAGGCATAGATGCGGCGCATAAGTTAGCTATTCTGGCTTCAATTGCTTTTGGTTGTGAACTACAGTTTGACAAAGTTTCTACCGAAGGCATTAGTAAAATCGAAGGTGAAGATGTCACCTTTGCCACTGAGCTTGGGTACTCAATTAAACACTTAGGTATTGCCAAGCAAACAAATGGTAATATTCAAATGCGCGTACACCCAACACTCATTCCAAAAACACGCCTATTGGCTAATGTTGATGGCGTGATGAATGCCGTATTAGTCAAAGGCAATGCAGTAGGCCCAACCCTTTACTATGGCGCGGGTGCGGGCGATGAAGCCAC
>JABGOT010000082.1:0-10646 GCA_018648985.1 Candidatus Ruthturnera sp. | reverse complement strand
GCAATGCAGTAGGCCCAACCCTTTACTATGGCGCGGGTGCGGGCGATGAAGCCACTGCCAGTGCCGTGATTGCTGATTTGGTCGATATTATTAAAGGTACTGTTAGTGATGACATTCTTGGTTGGCAATCTTTTGAAGCAATGCCTCATCAAGCAGTGAATGATATTGAGAGTATTTTTTACTTGCGTTTATTAGCCACTGATAAGCCTGGTGTACTGGCTGATATTACCGCAATTTTTGCTAATCACAATATCAGTGTAGAAGCAGTTGTTCAAAAACAAATTGACGCACAAAACAATGCCCATATTGCCATTATCACCAATCAAGTAAAAACAGGTGAGATCAATGCGGCTGTTGAAGAGATTCAAAAAAATGATTTTATCCAAGAAACTGTTAAAATCATTCATGTAGAAACACTAGATTAACATCAAGGATTAAAAAATACTATGAGATACACAGGCCTAATTGAAAACTACAAAGACAGACTACCCGTTGATGACTCAACTCGTTTAATCAGCTTGGGCGAAGGTAACACGCCGTTAATTCGTCTAGAAAATATTCCCGCTTTATTAGGTAAAGATGTAGACATTTATATTAAATACGAAGGCTTAAATCCAACAGGATCATTTAAAGATCGCGGTATGACCATGGCCGTAACAAAAGCAGTAGAGTCAGGTTCTAAAGCCATTATTTGCGCTTCAACAGGTAATACTTCTGCTTCTGCTGCAGCTTATGCAGCGCGTGCCGGTATCAAGGCTTTTGTTTTAATCCCTGAAGGAAAAATCGCTTTAGGTAAATTAGCTCAAGCCATGATTCATGGTGCAGTTATTATTCAAATCAAAGGTAACTTTGATGATGGCATGCGCTTAGTTAAAGAAGTAGCGGATCACGCACCAGTGTCTATTGTTAACTCAATCAACCCATTCCGTTTACAAGGTCAAAAAACTGCTTCTTTTGAAATTATTGAAGAGCTTGGTGATGCGCCAGATTACCATTGCCTACCAGTAGGTAATGCGGGTAATATTTCTGCACATTGGATGGGTTACAAAGAATACCATGAAGACGGCAAGGCTAACACTACGCCAACAATGGTAGGCTATCAAGCAGCAGGTGCCGCACCATTTGTTAAAGGTGAGATGATTGACGATCCAGAAACCATTGCCACGGCAATTCGCATTGGCCACCCTCAAAGTTGGGATTTAGCACACAAGGTCGAAAAAGAATCAAATGGCTGGTTTGATGCATTAACCGATGAAGAAATTCTAGCAGCACAAAAACTACTCACTGAACAAGAAGGTATCTTCTGTGAGCCGGCTTCTGCCACATCGCTTGCTGGTGCAATGCGCGATATTAAGAGTGGGAAAATCCCTGAAGGCTCTAAAATCGTCTGTACACTAACCGGTCATGGCTTAAAAGACCCTGATACCGCAATCGCACAATGTAGTGACGAGATGATTAACATCAACCCAGTCATGAGTGAAGTTAGAGACGCAATTTTAAATAATATGTAATCTGGATAATGTTTTTATTCAGATGTGAATAAAATACAATATGAATAATAATAATTATCCAACCATCGATCAAACCATTGGCAATACACCATTGGTTCGTTTGCAACGATTAAACCCTAATCCGACCAACACTATCTTGCTCAAACTTGAGGGTAACAACCCGGCAGGCTCAGTCAAAGATCGTGCAGCCTTTAATATGATTACCCAAGCAGAAGCTCGTGGTGAAATCACATCCGGCGACACCCTGATTGAGGCAACCAGCGGTAATACTGGTATTGCGTTAGCCATGGTAGCAGCAATTAAAGGTTATACAATGGTACTGATCATGCCTGACAACCTTTCACAAGAAAGGCGTGATGCAATGGCAGCTTATGGTGCTGAACTTATTTTAGTTACCAAAGAACAAGGCATGGAAGGCGCACGAGACTTGGCCGAGCAAATGGAAGCTGACGGCAAAGGCAAGCAACTTGATCAATTTGCTAACGAAGACAACCCTAACGCTCATATCAATGCAACAGCTGAAGAGATTTGGCAAGATACCAATGGTCAAATCACACATTTTGTTTCAGCTATGGGAACTACAGGGACAATCACTGGTGTCTCTAACACTCTTAAAGATAAAAATAGTGAAATTCAAATTATTGGTGTTCGTCCAGAAGAGGGGTCTCATATTCCAGGTATTCGTCGCTGGAGCGATGAATACTTACCTAAAATATTTTCTAAAGCAAAAGTTGATGACACGATAGATGTCTCACAAGAGTTATCTGAACAAACTACGCGAGATTTAGCCTCAAAAGAAGGTGTTTTTTCTGGGATTTCTGGTGGTGGTGCAGTAGCAGCTTCAATTCGACTATCTACAATAGTTAATAATGCCACCATTGTAACTATCATTCCAGATCGTGGCGACCGTTACCTTTCAACAGGTGTGTTTAACACTAAGACATAAATGCGTCGATACTTCTCTCATCAATTTCCTAATGAGACCAAAACTTACTTATCGTTATTGCTCGCTAGTGTAATTTCAGTAATCGCCATTACTTTCTTTTTACAAGTGAGTGATTACGCGCAACACAGCTTTAAAAACTTAATTAATACCAACCCCTATTTAAGCTTTGTTATTACACCACTTGTTTTTGTCGGCATTATTTATATTGCTAAATATTACTGTCATTATGTGCAGGGTAGTGGCATTCCACAACTAATTGCGGCAACCAATTCTCGTAACAAAGGTATTCGCGAACAGTTACTTTCATTTCGGATTGCGCTTGGCAAAATCGGCTTTATCTTTTTAGGTATGTTGAGTGGTGCACCCATTGGTATTGAAGGCCCTAGCATTCACATTGGTGGCTCTATTTTTTATGGATTTAATCGATTCATTAAACTTAATCGTAAGTTTTTAATTCATGCCCTAATTGCAATTGGTGGTAGTGCTGGGCTGATTGTTGCCTTTAATGCGCCGATTGCAGGGTTCTTATTTGCTTACGAAGAGATTGGTCGAAAACTAAAAAAACAAGCTTTAATACTGATTGCTATTATGAGTGGCATTGTCTATCTATTCGCCATTATCTATCGTGGTAATACTGAATACTTAGTTGATCTTTCCTCGCATTCATTTAACCTTGCCTTGGTATGGCAACTCATACCTCTGGCAATCATGGCTGGCGTATTGGGTGGGTTATTTTCAAAATCCACCTTATTCCTCATCAACAAATTTATTACTCATAGCAAACTTAAAATCATCGCCATCGCTGCGGTTTTTGGATTTATTGTCGCCAGCTTTAACTACTTATCTATTGGTCAAATTGCAGGATCTGGCAAAGATGAGGTGCTGTTAATGCTGGGTGGTACAGGCTTGGGCTTAGACTTTGTTGTCATGAAGTACTTTGCTACGCTCACTTCACTTGCTTCAACCATTCCAGGCGGATTATTTATGCCAAGCATTTCAATCGGTGCGGGCATTGGTTCAGAGGTTGCTAGTTTTTATACGCAGATTGACACCCAAGTGATTATCATTATGGCAATGATTGCTTACCTTAGTGCAGTGATTAGAGCGCCACTAACATCAGTATTTGTCATCCTAGAAATGACGACTACACTACACTTACTGATCCCAGGACTCATGGTCGCTTTTATCGCCAATTGGATATCAAAGCAAATTTTTACACAGCCAATTTATGAAGCGTTGGCGGACAATTACCTAAAATTAACAGGTAAATAATTAAAAAGGCCTAACTACTACCAAAATAATAATAGCCACCAGTATCAATACTGGAAACTCATTAAACCAACGATAAAACACATGCGAACGCGTGTTTTGATCTGCCTTAAAGACGCTCACCAAATGTCCGCAATAAAAATGATAAACAACCAAAATACCGACTAATACCAACTTAGCGTGTAACCAATATTGTCCAGCATAGGCTTGCCATGCATAATCTTGCAACATCCATACCCCTAAGACTGTTGCAATGATAAAACTCGGCATCATAATGCCACGATAAAGCTTGCGCTCCATCACCTTAAAACGCTCAATACTTACTTTATCATCACTCATAACATGGTAAACAAACAAGCGTGGCAAGTAAAACAATGCAGCAAACCAGGTAATAATACTAATAATATGAAACGCTTTAATCCACAACATACAATTCCTAACAACAAATACAGTTGCCAACCATTATAGTAAAATAAAGCGAAACTAACCACCCTCTTTAAAGACTTGAAGAAATACCGCGAAATCCCATACAACTATACGTCGTTCTCTGACAAGGAAGTCGTGTGTCGTTTTTTAGGTGAAGAATCATGGGAACTACTCAACCAATTGCGTGAAAATCGCAACACGGGTCGCAGTGCGAGAATGCTATTTGAAGTATTGGGTGACATGTGGGCAGTCAACCGCAACCCCTACTTACAAGAAGACTTAATCAAAAACAAACGTCGCTGGAGAGCACTGACTGAGGCGCTTTATTCACGTCTTAATCAAATTCGCGCGCGCGCTGATGGCAATGAAAAAGTCTTGTCATTACTCAACAGCGCTGATCAAGCGGTCGATGGTTTTAAACACTGCCTAAGTGAATTTAAAAACAACAAACAACAAATTAAAAAAGCGCTACTCAAAGTTACGCACAATAACAATATTCGTTTTGATGCGCTATCTCGTTCATCACATGCAACCGATGCAACCGACTGGCGTGTTGAATACCCAGCGGTAGTCATCACCCCAGATACCGAGTTAGAAATTGCCGATATTATCAAAACCTGTATTGAGCTAGGCTTAACCATTATCCCACGTGGTGGCGGTACGGGCTATACTGGTGGTGCAATCCCCCTAGATGCACAAACTGCAGTCATTAATACTGAGAAACTCAGCTTTATTGAGCCGATTCAAAATCAAGATGGGCTTCGTTCAATCAACGTAGGCGCTGGCGTTATCACTAAGCGCGTGAGTGAGGCAGCCACAGCAAGCGGTTTGGTTTTTGCAGTGGATCCAACCTCGCAAGATGCTTGTACCATTGGTGGTAATGTTGCGATGAATGCCGGTGGCAAAAAAGCCCTACGTTGGGGTACAACCATTGACAATTTACTTTCTTGGAAAATGGTAATGCCAGATGGCAATTGGCTGCAAGTCAAACGCCTAGATCATAATCAAGACAAAATACAGTTACTAGATGAAGTCAGTTTTAAAATCTACCATTTAAAAACTGATGGAGAAACCCTACTTAGAACTGAAACACTCACTATTAGCGCTACAAATATGCGAAAAAGTGGCTTGGGAAAAGACGTTACCAACAAGTTTTTAGATGGCTTACCTGGCATTCAAAAAGAAGGCTGTGATGGCTTTATTACTTCTGCAGAGTTTATCTTGCACCAACCACTCGAGCACATCAACACATTATGCCTTGAATTCTTTGGCCATGATTTAGACAATGCAGTCTCTGCTATTGTTGCAGTTAAAGACAGTGTAGATAGCTCTGCAGATATTGATCTAGTTGGTATGGAGCACTTGGATGCACGCTACATTAAAGCCGTACACTACACCACTAAAGCCAACCGTCCAGAACTACCAAAAATGGTACTACTAATTGACATTAGCGCCAACAGTCAATCTTCATTAGACGATCAGGTAGATAAAATTATCCAACTAACACAAGATCGAGAAGGTGAATGTTTTGTCGCTAAACTCCCTGCAAAAAGACAAACTTTTTGGAAAGACCGTGCCAATACCGCAGCAATTGCTGCGCACACCAACGCCTTTAAGATTAATGAAGACGTGGTTATTCCACTGGACAAACTCGGTGATTATAGCCAGGGTATTGAGCACATAAACATCCGACTGTCGATTGAAAACAAATTAGCCACATTAGATGCAGTTAAAGATTATTTTCAAAACATTGACCCAGACTCTAGCCTTGTTAAAGAAAAGATCACCAGTGCATTGTCTTTGCTTGATGAAGTTAATAGCGAATGGACAAGCGCACTCAATAGTCTGACGCAAGCATCAAAATTCAAAGCCATTCAAACTGGTGATCGTGTTATTTCTTATATCAACGAATTTGCCCAACCTTTGAATGATTTACTGATGGGTGATGTCTTTACTGAAATTCGTAAAAAAGTACAAGAAATCCACGCTGAGTACCGCGAAGTGCGCTTATTTGTGGCAACGCATATGCACGCAGGTGATGGCAACGTGCACACCAACATTCCTGTGCATTCACATAACACACAAATGTTGCATCAAGCTGAAGCGGTGGTAGATGAAATTATGATTCTGGCCAAACAGCTCGGTGGTGTAATTTCCGGTGAGCATGGTATTGGTTTAACCAAATATCAATACTTATCAGATGAATTCAAACAAGAATTTGCAAACTATAAAGCCGACATTGATCCAAACAACCATTTCAACAAAGGCAAACTCATGCCGGGTAGTGGCTTAGATAACGCCTTTACTCCATCACTACGACTGGTTGAACAAGAAGCACTCATTTTAGAAAGTAGTGAAATTGGCGAAATCAACGACATGGTCAAATCTTGCTTGCGTTGTGGTAAGTGTAAAGACGTGTGTACCACACACGTGCCTGAGGCTAATTTACTCTATTCGCCACGTGACAAAATTATTGGCACTAACCTAATTTCAGAAGCCTTCCTCTACGAAGAGCAAACCCGTCGAGGGGTTTCTATTGATCATTTTGACGAATTTAATGATATTGCTGACCATTGCACCATTTGCCATCGTTGCGAAAAACCATGTCCAGTCAATATTGACTTCGGCGATGTCTCTATCAAAATGAAGAGTATTTTAGTTAAGCAAAAACAAAGACGCACCAACATTGCCGCCAAGGTATCAATTGCTTACTTGAATATGACCAAGCCATGGCAAATCAACCTAACCAAAAAACTACTGATTGATTTTAGCTACAAAGCCCAGCACTTAGCTTCAAGACTCAGCGCGCCTTTTTTAAAGAAGCAACCCAACAAGACGGTTGGTAGCCCAAGCGCTTTAACACAGCTTATCACTATTTTAGACAAGCCATTACCAACCGATACTGGCATGGCGCCACTGCGCAGTTTACTAAACATCAATGATGCTGGCACCATTCCTATTTTGGCGCATCCTGACAAATCTAGTGCTGATTCACCCAGTGTGTTTTATTTTCCAGGTTGTGGCTCTGAACGCCTGTATTCACAAATTGGCTTGGCTACCATCGCCCTACTCTATCATCAAGGGGTTAAAGTCGTACTACCGCCAAGTTACCTGTGCTGTGGCTATCCACAAGCCAGTGCTGGCAACGAAATCAAAAGTAGAGAAATTTCTACTGATAATCGCGTGTTGTTCCATCGCATGGCAAATACGCTTAATTACCTAGACATCAAGCACGTGCTCACTTCATGTGGCACTTGTATTGACCAGTTATTAACTTATGAATTAGGCGATATTTTTAAAGACGCTCAACTTACTGACATTCACGAATACTTGTTGGTCAACGATGTCAAACTTGACAACACCGATGAAAAATATCTTTACCATGCACCCTGTCATGATCCAATTAAGAGTGGTGATTCTGCTGATGTAATTTCACAAATCATGGGCTCCGATGTAACTAGTAATGATCGTTGTTGTGGTGAAGCAGGTACCTTTGCCGTAGCGCGTGCTGACATCGCAAAACAAGTTAAATTTAAAAAAGAAAATGAGATTCAAAAAGATTTAACAACATTGATTGGCACGCCAAAAGCCAAAAAAGGCATCAAGATGCTTACCACCTGCCCTGCTTGTCGTCAAGGCTTATCACGCTACCAATCATCCACCGGTATTGAGCCAATCTATCCTGTTGAAGTAATGGCCAAACAAACCCTGGGTGCAAACTGGCAGAAAGATTTTATTAATTCTGTAGCAATAGAAAAAGTATTACTTTAAAATTATCTACTGACAAAAGTCAAACACTTGAGAAGAATTTAAACATACGGAGATACTTTATGAAAAAACTACTGATTACGCTTTTTGCGTTATTTTCAATCAATGTATTCGCTGGCAATGCGCAAAACATCGCTGATAGATTCAATGCATCGGGCACCCCTGCAAAACTAATTGAATCCGGCTGGGCTGGCAATGATGGTGGCAAGGGCTACAAAGTATTACAAGTAATTGTAAAAGGTTCAAACAAAGTTGCTGAACTACACATTGGTATCAATGGTAAAGCTATCGCAGCATTTGATAATATTAAAACAACTGAACTTGACGCTGATGTTGACTACAAAATGACAGCAACAGCAGAGGACTGGGCAGATATGGGTACTGGTGAATCTGGCCCAATGTACCACATGTCATTCGGTGGTTTATCGTTTGAAGGCCCAATGGGTGAAGCCATGAACAACATGGGTCCATTCGCTTCTTTCTTAATCAATATTGGTAAAAATATCTAAGATATTTAAGTCATTTTAAGTGCTGGCATTGTCGCTAGCACTTACATACACCCAGGCTTGTATGCCTGATTTCATCTTTCCGATTACACGCTTGTAATCATCCACTTCATATTCGTCTGATTGTGCTAATTCCTCAGCAGTAATCTCAAATACCGTGCCGTCTATTTGATCAGCATCATTGCCAGTCGCCATCGCAATAGGATGATGACTCTCACCACTTAATTCAACCACATCAGCATCTTTAATCTCAACCATTTCTAGTTGATAACCTAATAACCAATCCTTAAACCCAACCAACTCTCGCCCAAAAGTCTCAACTTGAACAAGTGGGTTTTGTAGTGTTCCGTAGGAGAAAAGTAGTTCCATATCTTGCATTTAAAATCTTACTAATGTTCTGGCGTACCCTGCCATAACATGCTGTAACCCACTTCAAATGTATTGTCACAATACTCAGCTAACTGAGAAAATTTGTCATTAAATAATTTATCAGCATGAGATGCTTCATGTTGCTCAAATGACTGCCAATAAGTCACAATAACCAAATCACCTGAATTTTGATCTATACGTTTGTTATCTGCTTTACTTGGATCTTGAACAGAACCTTCTGCTGAAATAAAACCATCATTTTTAAAGACTTGGCCGCCAATAAATCCACCATTGTCATCGCCGTAATTATTCTTAACGACATTACACATCTCACCGAGTAACAACTCCACATCTTCAATGGTGTATTCATCTTTCAGGTCAACAACATTAAACAACATCTTACAGCCAAAAGGCACTTCAATCGGGGCAAACATAATACATCTCCATAATAATTTAATAATTGATTATGGCTTATTATAGTGTCTAAATATTTAAAAGGAATAACCCTTGAGGGGTATAACTAAAATTTCGGAAATAATGAAAATGAGCTATTTTGACTGTTGTTTTTGTCCGACACTCAAAATAATGAGTTTATCCATGTCAATCAGCCGCGCGTAAGATTTTTGGATGTCTGTGGCGCCAATATCCTTAATTTTGTCGGTAAAACTACTTAAATAATCCAGTGGCAAGTCGTAAAAGCCAATAATGGATAGGTAAGTAAGGATATTAGCATTGCTAGCAGTCTCTAGAGCGAAGCCACCGATGATATTATCCTTGCCATCTTGCAGTTTTTGGGTGTCAATCGCATTATTTCTGAATTTTTTGAGTGTTTGTAAGGCGATATTTTTTGCTTCAACAGCTTGATCATTTTTGGTTTGCATGCGCATCATGAAAAAACCATTTGATTGCATTTTGGTGAAATAACTATAAGCCGAATAAGCCAAGCCTTTTTTCTCGCGAATTTCATCGCTCAAAATAGAGGTAAGTCCGCTACCGCCAAAGATATGATTACCTAAGTACAAAGGATAATAATCAGGGTGTGAGCGATTGATACCGGTTTGCCCAATTAGTACATGCGTTTGTTTTGATGGAAACTCTATATGGATTTTTTTAGCTTGCTTGAGTGGTGAAATATTTGGGTTGGTTTTGGTTTTTTGCCCAACATTCAAACCATGAGAAATTTGCCTAGCAACTTGTTTGGCTTGCGCCCTACTGATGTCACCCACCAAAGCAATGGTCAAATTTTTGGCTACGTAAAATTGCTGATAATGCTGCTTTAAGTCTTTGAGTGATATTTTTTCAATGGTTTTTTGTGTGCCTATTTTTGGATGCGCATAAGGGTGATTAGCAAACACTGCTTTATCAAAAGCAAGCGATGCAATGATTTTTTTAAGATCGGTTGTCGCGTTAATGTACGTAGTGACACAATCGACATGTCTTTAAGTGAGCTGTTGGAGAACTGCGCACCGACCGATTCAAAGGTGTTGATGATTTGCTCTTCATTGTGATATTGGGTAGCTGTACCGAGTAGCGAACTGGTGAGTGATGCCAAGCCAAATTGATCGCCATCTCTAGAGGCGGCTGCATCAAAATTGAGCTGAATATCTAATATTGGCAGGCCTTTAGTTTGTGCAAAAAATACTTTGGCACCCTCAGGAGTTGTCCAATGTTGGATATCAAGCTTGGCTTGGGCGCTACTCATTAATAGCAATAATAAGACTAAGACTCTCATTTAATCCCCTGTGGAATCAGCTCGACTGAATTGGCGTCGTTAAAGTTGAGGTACTGTTTGGCGATTTCCGAAACTTCAGACGCCTTAATGCTGTTCATATTGTCTACATAAGTAAACAT
>JABGOT010000113.1 GCA_018648985.1 Candidatus Ruthturnera sp. | reverse complement strand
TTGCTATTAGTAATTACATCTACGCAGGGCTTGGTGTGTTTGTCACCATGAGTTTGGTTTATTATTCTTCTCAGAGTATTCCTTCTGGCATTATTTCGGTAGTATTTGGTCTTACGCCAATTATTACCGGCGTATTTGCTTTATTACTACTCAAAGATCCTTTCTTTAAATTTCATAAAATAGCAGGGTTATTATTAGGGATTACTGGTCTTTTCACTATTTTTGGTCATACGCTAAACGTTGCTACTGAAATGATATCCGGGCTATTGGCGGTGACTTTTGCTATGGCGTTTCAGTCTTTTATCTCAGTCAAGCTTAAGCAAATAAGCGCACCTATTTCAGCACTAGAAACCACCACGGGTGCATTGATTATTAGCGTACCGTTGTTTATTATTAGCTGGTTGCTCACTGAAGGTTCTGTTCCAACAATCACACTTAAGGCTGCCCTATCAATTGGCTATTTAGCAGTCTTCGGGTCAGTGATTGGCTTTATGTCGTATTATTATTTAATCCGACATGCGAGTGTGCGTGTTGTCGGTATCGTGCCACTGATTACACCGGTATTTGCCTTGTTGCTTGGTGCTAGCCTTAACTATGAAACCTTAACAGCTACTCAGCTAAGCGGTATCATCTTGGTATTAATTGGTCTAGGGTATTACGAATACGGCGGACGTAACTTGGAAAGAAAAAATGGATAAAAAACTAATCGACCTCGAAGAAAAATTTGCCTTTCTTGATCATACAATCGAGGAACTTAATAATGTTGTTTTTCGTCAAACACAAAGAATTGACGAATTAGAAGAAATGATTAAACATTTATCAGCACAAATCGAACAACTTAAAGACACCCCTGAGGGTGGTAGGCAAGTCGCTGATGAGCGACCACCGCATTACTAATACTGACTACTGATATCTACTACTTGCGGCTCAATACTGGGGAATCAAACTTCAAACCATCCCAACCATAAGTAATAAAATTACGAATATTACTATGAGAATCACTCTCAGGGGTATTTAGCACGTCTTGATAATATTGGCCAAAACAATGCAATGTTTCAAGCTGGGTTAGCTGGTGAATAGCAGCAAAGCAAAATAATTTAGCACTACCTTGGTTTTCATCAGCAGCATTACCAACCTCGCCATTGCCAAAAGCGGCTGGTGTATAGTCGTAATCATCATCAATCAAGTCAATCAAATCCTCAAATTTCATTCTTGCGCCTGATCTTAGATCTTCTAAATATTCCTCTTGTGTCATTCTCTCCCCCTATTTAAAAATTATTTTATACCGTCATTGGATTTGGTTTGTCTGTATTTATACCGTATTTCTCAATCGCTTGTGCCACTACTGAGGCATCCATTTCACCCTCATCAACCAATGCTTTTAGCGCTGCTACTGTGACATAATTAGCATCTACTTCAAAGAAATCACGTAGTGCTTCTCGTGAATCAGATCGGCCAAAGCCATCAGTACCTAACACTTCGTAACGACCTGGAACATACTTACGAACTTGCTCAGCATAGTTGCGCATATAGTCTGTCGTCGCAATGACTGGACCCTTGGTGTCAGCTAGGCACTGTGTAATATATGGTACTTGTGGCTTATCCGTGCTAAAGCGATTAACACGATCAACCGCCTGCGCTTCACGCGTGAGTTCATTAAAACTGGTGACTGACCAAATACTAGATTTCACACCCCAATCATCACTCAACATCTGTGCTGCTTTTTCAACCTCCCTAAGAATCGTACCACAACCCAATAATTGCACTTGCTTGTCGCCTTTACCAACTTCTTTAAGTGGGTAAATACCTTTGATAATTCCTTCCTCTGTGCCTGCTGGCATCTCTGGATGAGCATAAAGCTCATTCATGGTTGTTATGTAGTAGAAAATATTTTCATGGTTTTCATACATTCTATAAAGACCACTGCGAATAATTACTGCAAGCTCATAAGCATAAGTTGGATCATAAGAAATACAGTTTGGAATGGTATTAGCCACTAAGTGCGAATCGCCATCTTGATGCTGTAAGCCTTCACCGTTCAGTGTTGTGCGGCCTGCCGTACCGCCGATCAAGAAACCTTTAGCTTGCATATCGCCTGCCGCCCAAGCTAGATCACCCACACGTTGGAAGCCAAACTTGGAGTAATAAATGTAGAACGGAATCATGGTGGTATTGTGTGTTGCATAGGCTGTTGCCGCAGCAATCCAATCAGAGATTGCACCGGCTTCATTAATACCTTCTTGCAATACTTGGCCTTTAATATCCTCTTTGTACCACATGACTTTATCAGAATCTTCCGGCTGATAAAGCTGACCAGAAGCTGAGTAAATACCCAACTGTCTAAACAAACCTTCCATACCAAATGTACGCGCCTCATCAGGGATAATTGGCACAATCTTAGGCCCAAGCTGTTTGTCACGTACCAATAAAGTCATGACTCGGTTAAGCGCCATAGTGGTTGACATTTCACGATCACCACTAGATTCTAATAAAGCTTTAAATACGTCTAACTCTGGCGCTTTTAAATCTTCTAATTCGAACGAGCGCACAGGTAAAGAACCACCCAGCTTTTTACGCTGAGCATTCATGTAGGTCATTTCCTCACTGTCAGGGGCTGGCTTATAAAAATTAAGCTCTTTAACATCAGTCTCTGTTACTGGCACATCAAAGCGTTTGGCAAAAATCTCCACTTGCTCTAAGCCTAATTTCTTTTGTGAGTGTGTGGTATTTTGGCCTTCGCCTGCTTCACCCATACCATAACCTTTAACAGTTTTAGCTAGAATAACCGTTGGCTTGTCGCTACATGCTTTAGCAGCATGATAAGCTTGGAATACTTTATAAGGGTCATGACCACCACGATTTAGATGATAAATTTCATCATCACTCATGTGTTCAACCATGGCCAATAATTCAGGATATTTACCAAAGAAATGCTTACGAACATACGCGCCGTCTTTTGCTTTATAAGCCTGATACTCACCGTCCACCACTTCTTCCATGCGCTTTCTAAGTAAACCGTCAGTGTCTTTAGCGAGTAGTTCAT
>JABGOT010000102.1 GCA_018648985.1 Candidatus Ruthturnera sp. | reverse complement strand
ACTAGCAAGGCTATTTTGCATGGAGATAAAAACCGCCTACTCGACTACCATGAAGATGAACATCCGCTGGTATTGCAATTGGGTGGCAGTGATCCAAGCGAGATGGCGCAGTGCGCCAAAATTGCCCAAGATTGGGGTTATGATGAAGTCAATATTAATGCCGGCTGTCCATCAGATAGAGTGCAGTCAGGAAGCTTCGGCGCTTGTTTGATGAACACGCCACAAGTGGTGGCTCAGTGCGTTGATGCAATGAAGCAAGCGAGTGATTTGTCCGTCACTTTAAAGTCACGTATTGGTGTTGATGATATGGAAAGTTATGAAGAGCTGGTTGACTTTGTAACTACGGTTAATAAAGCAGGCTGTGATACGTTTATTATTCATGCTCGTAAGGCTTGGTTAAAGGGTCTCAGCCCAAAAGAAAACCGCACAGTGCCACCACTCAATTACGATTGGGTGTATCAAATTAAGCAAGATTTTCCTGAATTAACGATTGGTATTAATGGCGGTATTAATCACTTAGAAGACGCACTCAGCCATTTAGAGAAAGTAGACAGTGCCATGCTTGGAAGGGTAGTCTATCATCAGCCTTATTTACTTTGTGATGTAGATGCAAAAATTTATCAGCAAAACACATCAAATCTGAGCCGCGAACAAGTATTATTAAACTTTATTGAATACATAAAAGTTCAAAGTGACCAAGGGGTGCCGATTCGCTCAATGACACGACATATTCTAGGTCTATACCATGGGCAGCCCAATGCTAAAAAATTTAAACAATTGTTGAGTGGAAAAGTGGTTGAATTAAAACACCTATACGAATGGCTGGATTTTAAAAACTCAGAGCAAGAGCGCGAAAATGACAGATAGTAATTTTTTTGTAAGTGTTGATGTTGGCAGTCGTAAGATTGTTGTTTTGCTTGCTGATGAAGAGAATGGAAAGCTCACTGTAACTGGGTATGCCATAGGTGAGTCAGCTGGTGTTAAAAAAGGCGTTATTGTTGATGTAGAGCAAGCAAGTCAAGCGATCAAAAAAGTAGCGGAAGCCGCCTGTTCGAGTTGTGATATTTCAAGCTTTTTTAATGTCAGTACGAATATTTCTGATCCGCATTTAACTGTCACTAATCGAGATGGGCAAATATTTTTACCCACACATGAAGTTGGTGAAGACGATGTAAGAACAGCGGTTAAAAATGCTTGTGGCATTCCAACACCTACCAACAAGCAAGTGATTAACAGTGTTATTAATCATTTTGTATTAGATAAAGATACAGAGACCGGGCAGGGTGTTGTTACCGACCAGCCTATTGGTCAAAAAGCAACTAATTTAGAAGTCAATATGCACATTGTGATGGTGTCTAATCAATGCGTGGATGCAATCGACCGAAGTATGCAAAAAAGCAAGTTTGGTTTGAATAATATCGTACTAAATTCAATGGCGAGTAGTGAGGTTTATCTTACGAAAGATGAAAAAGACAGCGGTATTTGTTTAGTAGATATTGGCGCTGGCGTGACCAATTTATCGGTTTTTACCAAGGGCGGTATTACTTATAGTGCAGTTATTCAAAAAGGTGGCGACCAGATTACTGAAGAAATTGCTTACGCGTTTGACACATCATTCGAAGAGGCGGAACGCTTAAAAATTGAGTACGGAGATGCGCAAACCAAATCTATTCGAGAAGACAAGTTGATTTTATTTGTGCAGGCTGACGACGACCCTGATCAGAGTGAACATTACTTGTCTCACCAATCTTTAGTTGAGGTAATTGAGAAGGCCTATTTAGAGTTGTTCTCTTTGGTTAAAAAAGATTTACAATCTCATAAACTTGATCGCTTGCTAAAATCTGGTCTTGTTTTAACAGGTGGCGCTTCTAAAATTAAAGATTGCGATGCGTTAATGCTAAAGTATTTCAATGTTAGAACTAAGCTTGGGTGTATTAACACCGAAAAAATTACAACTAAAAAAGTGCAATTTGAGAACAGTCTCAAAGATCCTGTTTATGCTTGCGCCTTAGGTTTGTTATTATTCGAGCCTAATAAGTCTGATTTTAGAGAAACAGAAGCAAACAACAAAGGAGGCTTTTTAGGTAGAATGGGGAGACGTCTCAACCTTAAGCTTTAGTATATTTATGATCAAACAAAGAACAATCAAAAAAACTGTTAAAGCACGCGGTATTGGTATTCATAGTGGTAGCGTGGTTAACATGACACTCATCCCTGCGGAGCCGGATCATGGTGTGGTATTTAGGCGCATGGATGTTGGTGGCAAGTTAGTAAGAGCGCACAACGCTTTTGTTAATGAAGTGGTGCTTTCTACTGGGTTAGAAAACCAAGGCGTTAAGGTTTCTACGGTTGAGCACTTAATGAGTGCTCTTTCAGCATTAGGCATTGACAATGTTTTGGTAGAGCTAGATTCGTTTGAAGTACCAATTATGGACGGCTCTTCGGCACCGTTTATTTTTCTAGTACAGTCTGCTGGCATTCAAGAGCAAGATGAGCACAAACATTTTTTTGTTATTAATGATACGATTCGAGTTGAAAATGGTGATTCGTGGGCGCAAGTGTCTCCGTACGAAGGTTTTAAAGTCACACTTGAGATTGATTTTGATCATAAAAAAGTAAAAGAGAGTGGGCAAAAACTTAGTATTGACTTTGCGCAACAATCCTATCTAAAAGAAATTTCTCGTGCCAGAACCTTTGGTTATATGAAAGATGTAGAGATGATGCAAAGGCAAAACTTAGCGCTCGGCGCAAGCATGGATAATGCAATTGCCCTCAGTGACGATGATGTGCTTAATGAAGATGGTATGCGTTATCAAAACGAATTCGTTAAACATAAGATCTTAGATATTGTGGGCGATATGTATTTATTAGGTTCTAATCTAATCGGTCACTACGAAGGCTATAAAACAGGCCACTTATTAAATGATCAACTATTATCAGCCATTCTAGAGCGACCAGATACTTGGTCAATTGAGACATTCGAATCTAAAGATTCTCCAATCCAATTCTACTCTGAAGACTGGCAAAATTCCTTATAAACTGCTAGTTGTATTA
>JABGOT010000032.1 GCA_018648985.1 Candidatus Ruthturnera sp. | reverse complement strand
CGATTAAGTGCTGGATCACCAACAGCATAGTCACCTAAGATCCACACCAATAGGTCTGGGCCAATAAAAGGAACTGAGCCAAACAATGAGATAATCACTTGTGCACCCCAGTAAGACATTTGACCCCATGGCAATACATAGCCCATAAATGCCTCAGCCATCAGTGCAATATAAAGCACCATGCCTAGAATCCAAATCAATTCACGTGGCGCTTTGTAAGAGCCGTATAACAAGCCGCGATACATATGTAGATAAATCACAATGAAAAATGCCGACGCACCAGTTGAGTGCAAGTAACGAATTAACCAACCCCAATCAACATCACGCATGATGTATTCAACAGATGCAAACGCGTTAGCCGCATCTGGCTTAAAGTGCATGGTTAAGAAAATACCAGTGACGATTTGCATGACTAGTACTAGCATTGCTAGTGAGCCAAAAAAGTACCAGAAGTTAAAGTTTCTAGGTGTGTAGTATTCAGCTAAGTGCTCGTTCCAAACCTTGGTTAGTGGAAATCTTTGATCAATCCAGCTTTTATTGTTATCCATGATTTACTCCTAAGATGCTTTTGGGTCAACGCCAATTCGAATTAACGAATCAGATACAAAGTGATATGGTGGCACAACTAAGTTAGTTGGTGCTGGGGCGCCTGCATAAACACGACCAGCTAAGTCAAACTTAGAGCCGTGACATGGGCAGTAGAAGCCACCTTTCCAGGCGTCGCCACCTAAGTCAGCCGCGCCCAGTTCTGGGCGGTAAGTTGGTGAACAGCCAAGGTGTGTACAAACACCAACAATAACCGCCACTTCCGCTTTGATTGAGCGATGAGTGTTTTTTGCGTAAGCAGGTTGCTGATTTTCTTCGTTGTTAGGGTCAGTTAATTCACTGTCTAATGTTTTTAGATCAGAAAGAGTAGTGGCATCACGTCTGAAAATCCAAACTGGTTTTTTACGCCAAAGCACACGAACCAACTGTCCTGATTCTAGTTTGCTGATATCAACATCAACCGGCGCTCCTGCAGCCTTTGCTCTTGCTGAAGGCATCCATGATGATAAAAACGGCCACGCTACGAAGCCAACGCCGACGGCGCCAACCACGCTTGTAGCGTTAGTTAGAAAGCGTCTTTTCTTTAAGTCTATTTCTTGTCCTGACATAAGATTACTGTCCCTTTTATGTGAATATGGTTTGTTTTATTTTGAAATAAAAACCCGACAATTATAATGTATATCAGCTTTGTATAATAGTTAATTGTTCTAATATTCTACTAGATCGACTTTGACGATGATTTTTTGAACGTCTGACAAGTCATCTAAATTTTTGACAATATTTAACAGGATGTCTTGTTGTTTTTGGGCGCGAAAAGCCACTGCTTGATTGTGCGTAACAAAGGTGGCTACCTCGTCTTTTAGAGCGCACAACGATAATGTTTTAAAAGCCTCGGGTAATAAGGTTGATAGCTGGTCGTTTAGCCGATTAAAAGCCCTAGCCTGAGCAAATAAAGCACCCAGTTTTCCTTTGGGTGTAAAGTTTGACAGGTTGGTTGTTTTGTTTTTCTTCAAAGACATGGGTTTGTTGGTTTAGATATTAACCTTTAAATTTATAAAATGACCTTGTAAAGGGCTGTCTGTATCATAACATCTGTGCGAAAATAGAGCCATTTTTAAAACTACGTTTTTATTCATACCAATGAGCATTATAAATAAAGTTGTTGCCAAGATTGTAGGCTCTCGCAATGATCGCTTAATAAAAAAGCTTTTCAAAACTGTTGACCAAATTAATGCGCTAGAAGCCGAACTACAGGGGTTAAGCGATAAAGAGCTTGGTGAAAAAACACAATTTTTTAAGCAGCAGCTAGAACAGCAGGCTACTCTAGATTCATTACTACCAGCTGCTTTTGCGGTTATTCGAGAAGCCAGTGTTCGTGTGCTAGGCCTGAGACACCACGATGTACAGATGATTGGTGGCATGGTACTCAACGATGGAAATATTGCAGAAATGGGCACTGGTGAAGGTAAAACCTTGGTAGCCACTTTGCCCGCTTATTTGAACGCATTGAGTGGCGCAGGTGTGCACGTGGTTACAGTAAATGATTATTTGGCCGCTCGTGATGCGCAGTGGATGGGTAAAGTATTTAACTTTTTAGGGATGAGTGTTGGTATTGTTACTTCTAGCATGCCGCCGGAAGACAAGCAAGTGGCTTACGCATGCGATATTGTCTATGCAACTAACAACGAGCTGGGCTTTGATTATTTAAGAGATAACATGGCCTTTACTACCGAGCAAAAGGTGCAGCGCGAACTTAATTTTGCAATTGTTGATGAAGTAGACTCTATTCTGATCGACGAAGCCAGAACCCCGCTCATTATTTCCGGACCAGCAGACGACTACTCAGCAGTTTATCAAGCGATTAATAAAATGATCCCCAGTTTTGTCAAGCAGACAGAGAGTGGCGAGGGTAAAGAGATCGTGATAGAAGAAGCAGGCGATTACACGGTTGATGAAAAACATAAGCAAGTCTTTTTAACTGATGATGGTCACGCTAAAGCAGAGGGCATGCTGATCAATGCGGGTGCTTTACCTGAAGGCGCAAGCTTATATGATGCCAGCAATATCTTATTGATGCAACATATTAGCTCGGCATTACGTGCGCATGTTTTATTTCAAAAAGACGTGGATTATATTGTTCAAGAAGATGAAGTTGTTATTGTTGATGAATTTACTGGCAGAACCATGCCAGGACGTCGTTGGTCAGAAGGCCTGCATCAAGCCATTGAAGCTAAAGAAGGCGTTAGCATTAAGAAAGAAAACCAAACACTGGCCTCTATTACTTTTCAGAACTATTTTAGGCTTTATAACAAGCTTTCTGGCATGACGGGCACGGCCGATACTGAGGCCGTAGAATTCCAAGATATTTACGCTTTAGAGACTGTTGTTGTTCCACCAAACAAGCTTTCATCTAGAGACGATAAAGTAGATCAAATTTATTTAACATTAGAAGAGAAGCTTGAGGCTATTGCTATTGATGTAGAGGCTTGCCAGAAAACAGGACAGCCTGTTTTGGTTGG
>JABGOT010000080.1 GCA_018648985.1 Candidatus Ruthturnera sp. | reverse complement strand
AAACACAAGAAAACCCTAAAAAGGCTTTTAACCAAGCCTGTTTTAAGCAATATTAAGTTTGATGAGGTGGATAAATTACTAATTTCACTCGATTTGGAACGAATAGAGGCAAGTGGATCAAGAATTACTTATAAATTTGATGATGATAATTTTATAACTTTACACAAGCCACATCCAAATAATGAAATTAAGCGCTATGTTGTTAAAAAATTGCAAATTTTCTTATTTAATATAGGAGTAAAAAAATGAACTATAAAGGCTATGAAGCATCCATCCATTTTGATGAAGAAGATAAAATTTTCTGGGGTGAAATTATTAACCTTGGCAGTAAGTCAATGATTTTATTTCACTCTGAAAATGCAAACGAACTCGAAAATGAATTTCAAATTTCAGTTGATGCCTACCTTGAAGCTTGCAAAAAAACTGGATCTAGCGCTAAAAAACCTTTTAGTGGAAAAATGCTAATCAGAACAACACCTAGTATTCACGCCAAGGCAGTTGCCAGTGCAAAAACTCAAGGAATTAGTGTAAATAAGCTCGTTGAACAAGCCATTGTTGAGCGAGTTGGCATTCACTAAAAATAGATTGATGAAAACATTCTACTGGTACGACTACGAAACCTTTGGCATTAGCCCAAGAATTGATCGAATCTCGCAATTTGCAGGTATTCGTACCGATGAAAACCTTAATATCTTAGATGAGCATATGTTTTATTGCAAGCCAACGCATGATTGCTTGCCATCACCAGAGGCTTGTGCAGTCACCGGTATTAGCCCACAACTTTGTGAGCAAAAAGGCATGATTGAGCATGAATTTATCAAGAAAATACATGAAGAATTTTCCACGCCAAATACTTGTGTTGTTGGCTATAACTCGATTCGATTTGATGATGAATTCACCCGCCATACTTTATATCGAAATTTTATCGACCCTTATGCTTGGCACTGGAAAAATGGCAATACGCGTTGGGATATTTTGGATGTGGTACGCTTATGCTATGCACTTAAAAAAGATGCTAGCCTAAAGTGGGTACATAACGAAAAAGGCAAGCCTATTTTTAAGCTTGACCAACTCTCATTGGCTAATGGTATTGAACACGCTAATGCACATGATGCACTGGCTGATGTACGAGCTACTATTGCGATTGCAAAAATCATAAAAGACACACAACCACAACTGTTTGATTACGCCTTTAGCCTACGTGAGAAAAAAACTGTTGAAGGTAAAATCAGACTGTTTGAGCCAATGCTACATACTTCTGGCATGTACCCTGCCACACTGTCTTGTACGCGCTTGGCAGTCGCACTGGCTTACCACCCAGAATACAATGACCGAGCGATTGTATTTAATCTTGATCAAGATCCATCAATGCTTTTAGAAATGGACATTGAGGAATTAAAAACCCTAATGTTTACCAAGCAGTCTGAGCTACCTGAAGGCACTGAAAGATTACAAATAAAAGATTTAATTTTTAATAAAAGCCCAATGTTTGTGCCCAATGTTTATAAGCTTGACCCTAAAGTTGTGGCGCAACTACAGATTGATATGGATGCTTGCCTGCAGCGCTTGTCTTTTATTAAAGATAATCAGACTGCAATTAGTAAAGTCGCTCAAGACCTCTATAGAAACGATCAAGAACGTACTCAAACGACTGATGCTGATCAAGCGCTTTATAACGGCTTTATGGATAACACTGACAAGCGACTTGGTGATCAAATACAAATGCTGAGTGTAGATGAATTAAAAGACTTTCACCCTAAGTTTAAAGATGAAAAACTCAGCACTTTGTTAATGCATTTTAAAGCCAGAAATTACCCTGAAACATTAAGCGAAGATGAGGCTGAAGATTGGTTTGAAATCGTACAAGGTAGAGTGCAAGCTGGTGAAAATGGTTACTTAAATATCGATGAATATTTTCAACGCATTAACACTATGCGCGAACAACAGCCTAACAAAGAAAAACTTTGGCAGCAGCTTGAAACTTATGGCGAATCTTTCTTCTAAACACATTGGTTCGTTTTGCTATTGATTTAATTATCGGGTATAATCTTCGCACATTGAGGAAACCAACAAAAGAGAAGAATGAACGCCGAGACACGTTTTGAAATGTTTGAAAGGTTATTGAAAAAGATACCTAATCCAACCACAGAATTAAATTATAACACCCCTTTTGAGCTGCTAGTTGCAGTTACATTATCAGCGCAAGCCACTGATAAAAGCGTCAATAAAGTGACTGACAAGTTATTTCCAATTGCCAATACACCTGAGACAATTTTTGAGCTTGGTGAAGACACGTTGCGCAATACGATTAAAACTATCGGTCTATTCAATTCAAAAGCCAAGCATATTATTCAAGCTTGTAAAATTCTGATTGAAAAGTATGATTCTGCTGTGCCGGAAACTCGTAAAGAGTTAGAGGCTCTGCCTGGTGTTGGTCGTAAAACGGCTAATGTGGTTTTAAACACAGCTTTTGGCCACCCAACAATCGCGGTAGATACGCACATCTACCGTGTTGCTAACCGCACAGCAATTGCTAGCGGTAAAACGGTACTTGAGGTTGAAAAGAAGCTGGTTAAATTCATCCCTGATGAATATCGCGTACCTGCACATCATTTAATGATTCTTCATGGTCGTTACACTTGTAAGGCGCGTTCACCATTATGCACCGACTGCATCTTGCTAGATCTTTGTGAATACGAAGAAAAAAATCTTTAATAGTTTAATCTTACAATAGAGCCGATGCTCTACACACAAGACAGAACTCAGCAACGACAATTTCTTGCCAACGCTTGGCAAAAATTCTTAGATAAAAAAATACTCGACCCGCTCGAAGATCAGCTCACGCAAGTGATTGAGATGCATCCTGAGTATCACAAACTCATTAATGATGTGGAATCTGAATACTTTCCAGAACAAGGCGAAGTTAACCCTTTTTTACATATCAACTTACATTTATCCTTAAGAGAGCAGCTCTCAATTAATCAACCAAAAGGCATTAATGAGTATTATCAAAAAATATTAGATAAAGTCAAAGACCCACATGAAGTTGAACACAAGATGATGGATTGCATCGCGCAAATGATTTTCTCATCACAAAAAAACAACACGCCAATGGATCATCAGGCTTATATTCGTTGCTTAGAGTCGCAATCTAGAGCGTAAGTTTAATAACGCTAGATTAGGTCTGCCAATTAACAAAGTTGGTTAGTAACTGCAAACCATCATGCTGTGATTTTTCCGGGTGGAATTGCACTGCAAACATATTGTCTTTTGCAATAGCGCAGGTAAAGTCAATACCGTAATCAGTTGACCCAACCACAACAGCACGATCAGCTTCTTTTACATAATAACTGTGCACACTGTAAAAACGCGCATTGTCATCAATATTGTGCCAAAGTGGGTGTTCAAGCTCTTGTTTTACGGTATTCCATCCCATGTGTGGAATTTTAAGATCACTTTTATCAAACTTTACCACATCTCCTGGGATTATTGACAACCCGTCAGTGCCGCCATTTTCTTGAGAGTGATCAAATAAAAGTTGTAACCCTAAGCAAATACCTAAGAAAGGTTTTTCGTGTGCGGCTTGTTTAATCACATCGACCAAACCATGCTCGTTAAGCGCTTGCATGCAAGCGCCCATTGCACCTTGACCAGGAAACACAACACGATCAGCTTCGCTGATTAGCGCTGCATCATCAGTAAGAAAGACTTGGTCATTGGGTGCGACGTGCTCAATGGCTTTTTGCACTGAGCGTACGTTGCCCATGCCATAGTCAACAATGGCTATGGACATAATTTATAAACTACCTTTGGTCGATGGGATAACGCCAGCTTGACGTTCATCTGGTGTTACTGCCATGCGTAATGCTCTACCGAAAGCCTTAAAGACAGTCTCGGCTTGGTGATGAGAATTTACACCTTTGATGTTATCAATGTGCAAAGTGATCAGAGCGTGATTAACGAACCCTTGGAAAAATTCAGAAATCAAATCTACATCAAAAGTGCCAATCATTGCACGCGTAAAATTAACATTGAGCTCTAAACCAGGACGACCAGACAGATCTAACACAACACGTGACAATGCTTCGTCTAATGGCACATAAGCGTGTCCATAACGAGTAAACCCTGCTTTATCGCCGACCGCTTGTGCAAATGCTTGGCCTAAAGTAATGCCAATATCTTCAACACTGTGGTGATCGTCGATCTCGGTATCGCCATCACATTTAATGTTTAAATCCATTAAACCATGACGTGCGATTTGATCCAACATGTGGTCTAAAAATGGCACACCAGTATCGATATTTGCCTGACCAGTGCCATACAAGTTTAGCTCGACATTAATGTCTGTTTCGTTGGTTTTTCTTGATACTTTAATCATTTTTTTATTTTTTATAAATACTCTTCAATCAAAATTTCAGCAATCTGAATCGTGTTGAGTGCTGCACCTTTACGAATATTATCAGAAACCACCCACAAGTTGAGGCCTTTATCGTGAGATATATCTTCACGGATTCGACTGACAAACGTGTCATCGTGGTTAGTTGCTTCAACAAATGGGGTTGCGTAACCGCCATCTTCGCGCTTATCTATGACCGTTACACCGTTTGCATTCGATAAAATTTTAGTGGCTTCAGCAGCTGTAATTTTAGTTTTAGTTTCGATATTGATCGCTTCAGAATGGCCGTAAATTACCGGTACACGTACTGCTGTCGGGTTAACCAAAATGTTTTCATCTTCAAAAATCTTTTGCGTCTCCCACACCATTTTCATCTCTTCTTTGGTGTAGCCATTGTCTTGAAACACATCAATATGCGGAACCACATTAAATGCAATTTGCTTTGGGTAAACTTCAACATCAACATTGGTATCACCACCAAGCAATTTAGTAGTCTGGTTAATTAGCTCAGAAATAGCTTCCTTGCCTGAACCCGATACCGCTTGGTAAGTAGCGACGTTAATACGCTCAATACCCACCGCATCATAAATTGGCTTAAGCGCCACTAACATTTGAATGGTTGAACAATTAGGGTTGGCAATAATATTACGCTGTGTATAGCCTGCAATTGCATGCGGATTAACCTCTGGAACCACCAAAGGAATATCTTCATCGCGGCGAAAATGTGCCGTATTGTCAATCACCACACAACCAGCTTCCGCTGCAATTGGTGCATATTTTTCAGAAATATGGCCACCTGCTGAGAACAAACCAACTTGCGCTTGAGAAAAATCAAAGGTGTCTAAATCTTGTACTGTCCAGCTTTTGCCTTGACACAATACTTTCTTGCCTGCAGAATTGGCACTCGCTAATGGGTATAAATTGTTAATTGGGAAATTACGCTGTTCTAAAATCGAAAGGATAGTTTCGCCCACAGCACCTGTTGCACCAACAACGGCAACGTCATATGTCTTACTCATAAGTGTATAAACTGAAAATTATAATATCTGAGATATTATACTTGATTGTCAATGTCGATAAATTGATGCTTAAGATCAAATTTTTCACTCAAGTGTTGGCATAGCGCTTGCACACCGTAGCGCTCAGTCGCATGGTGTCCTGCTGAAATAAAAGCAATATCATTTTCTTTTGCAATGGCTGGAATCTGCTCAGACACTTCGCCGGTTAAGAAGATATCAGCATCTACATTAATTGCATGATCAATATAACTTTGTGCACCACCTGTACACCAGGCAATACGCTTAAGTTGTTTATTACTATCACCCAATATTAAAGGTTTGCGTTGCGTAGCAGATTCAACCACTTGACCAAACTGCGCTAAGCTCATGTCAATATCACCCTGCCACACTAGAGTATCACCAATAGGCGTTGGGCTTTGGATAGCAAGTTTTTGTGCCAACTGAATATTGTTACCCACTTTGGTATGTGCATCAAGTGGCAAATGATAAGCAAATAAATTAATATTATTGGCAAGTAACTGCGCAATTCTGTTGCGCTTTATACCGGTAATTTTAGTATCTTCATTTTTCCAAAAAAATCCATGATGCACAAACAAGGCATCGGCCTTTTCATCAATCGCTTGTTCAATCAAAGCTAAATTAGCACTAACGCCAGAGATAATATTGGTAATTTCTTGGCATCCTTCAATTTGTAGGCCATTTGGACAATAATCCTTAAACTGATCTACATTCAAATAATCAGCGCAATAATTTGCTAAGTCTTGATGATTAACCATAATGATTTTTTACAATTTCAATAAATTGTGCATTTTCTTGTGCACTACCAACAGTTACTCGCAAACAATCAGTCAATCTTGGTGCGGCGCTTAGATTTTTAATGAGCACACCTTGGGTCTTTAGTGCTTCAAACAACGCATCGGCAACTGGCGCTTTAAATAAAATAAAATTCGCTTGCGAGGGGTAAACTACTAGGCCTTCGATAGTATTCAAAGCATCAGATAAGCTAGTACGTTCCGCAAGAATGGCTTTGGCGTTTTTATCAATTTCTTCTTTTTCTTGTAATAAGAAGTTGGCGCTCACCTGAGTTAAGGTATTGATATTGTAGGGCAGTCTTAGCTTGTCTAATTCATTCACCGTATCTTGTGCGCCAATCAGTAAGCCTAAACGCAAACCAGCAAAGCCAATTTTAGAAACTGTTCTAAGTAATACTAAGTTTGGATACTTGGCAATATCCATCAAAAAGCTGTCATCTGCATAAGCGTAATAAGCTTCATCCAGCACTACCATTGCCTTAGTCGAAGTAATGATCTTCTCAATGGCACTGCGATCAAACGTATTGCCAGTTGGATTATTCGGATACGCGATAAAGATAAGTTTTGGGTTATACGCCTCTATGGCTGACAACGTTGCTGGCAAGTCGATCTCAAAATTATGATCTAAATTAACACCTTGGTAGTTTAGGCGTGTGAATTTTGCAATCATGCCGTACATGACAAAACTTGGCTCAATACTTAAAATCGTATCGCCCGTCTCACAAGCCAGTGCTAAAAGCTGAATCAACTCATCAGAGCCATTACCTAACAACACACCAAACTCAGCTGGAATATCCATTAACTCACGTAGTGTTTGGCGTAATTCGTCAGCACTAGGGTTAGGGTACCGATTAAGATCGGCATCAGCTAAATAAGCCAAATACTGGCCAATCAACTCATCTGGTAAAGGAAATGGGGATTCCATTGCGTCGAGCTTAACCATGTCATCAGACGCAGGCACATGATAAGCATTAATTGCTTGAATGTCAGAGCGCAGCCAATTATTAATAAAACTCATTATTTAGGTAATTCTCGATTAGGATGATATTGCATTTTACCTATACTCTTTGCGTTTAATAGGCTTTGGTATGTGTAGTCTAATGCGCGTTTGCATGCAATATCCACATCAACCCCAGAAGCTAGTAATGCGCTAATGGCACTTGATAATGTACAGCCAGAGCCATGGTAATTGCCTGGTAATTTGATATAAGTAAAACGCTCGACACATTGTGCATGGTGATATAAGCGATGCTCTATTTGCTCATCAGACGTATCCGTTGTAGTCAACAACACCCACTCACAAGGTAGCGATTCAATCGCTTTTTGTTCATCATTCATTGATGATAGTGCAATCAGTTCAGCGACATTTGGTGTTAGCACAGTAACCATTGGTAGTAAATCTTGCTTAAGGGTTTTTAACGCTTGATCCTCTAATAATTGTTGGCCAGTACTCGAGCTAACAACAGGATCAAGTACAACCGTTATTGCTTCGCAAGTTTTTAACAAGGAGGCAATTGTTTGAATTTGAGTATTGGATGACAACAAACCAATTTTAACCACTGAAAAATCGACATCTTCTTTAAGGTGGTTAAATTGTTCAGTAATTAGTTTTACGTCTACAGCTTGTGCTGATTTAACTGATTGTGTGTTTTGTACGGTTAGTGTGGTAATAATGGGTAATGGTGTTACGCCGAATTGATTAATGGTTTCAATATCAGCGCTAACGCCTGCACCGCCACAAGGATCAAGGCCAGATAAAACTAAAACAGAGTCTAGCACGTTGTATTACTGGGCTTCTTTTTGAATAAGATAATCTACCACTTCAAACAATCGTTTTTCACCACCAGCATGTTTTGAATCTACCCAGTACTTACCATTAATAACAAACACCGGCACGCCGCTGGTTTTGTATTTAACCGTATTGAGTTTTGATTTGTTAACCTTAATGCGCACTGAGAAAGATTTAAAAGCATTACTAGCCTTTTCCTTATCAACACCATGATCAGCCAGCCAGTTGATAAAATCTTCGTTATCAGTAAAAGGCGTTTTATGAAGATGGATTGCATCAAACAACTTACCATGAAGCCTATCAACTTCATTTAATTGCTCTAATACATAATAAAAAATTGCGCCATTTATCCAGCGATCAGAAAATACCGCGGGTTGACGAATAAACTTAGCCGATTCGGGTAATTTTTTTAGGTAATTTTCAACCAGTGGCTCGACATTAAAACAATGTGGGCAGTAATACCAAAATAATTCTCTAACCTCTACCTTATCGCCTGTTACCGTTTTAACCGGTTTGTCTAATACAACATAATCCTCGCCTGCTACAAAGCTTGCCACAGCAATATTACTGTAAATAACCACAAAAAAAGCAATCAAAAAGGTGTGTAATTTTTTCATAAATTTACCATTATTTATTTAAGGACTTGACCAATATTATACTGCGATAAATCAAAGGTGTTACTCGATTGGAAGCCCAACCAAAGCACCTGATAAGAACGCTGTTCGACTGGGTGAATTAACTCAGCATTCAACTCTGCTAATGGCGCTAAAACAAACGCGTATTTTAAAATATCATCTCTAGGTAAATTGGCCGACTCGTCAATCACATCATCATATAACACTAAGTCTAAATCAATTTGTCGCGAAGAAAACTTGGGTTGATTTCTATCTCTACCAATTTTATCCTCTATGTTTTTAAGCACGTCGCTTGTATCAAAAACGTTTAGATTTGTTGTTGCATTAACCCCAACATTGTAAAAGTCATCACCTTTAAAACCTTGAGCGGGTGATTCATAAACATCAGAAAGCTCGATATCTGAAAAATTAAATCGCAACATATCAATTGCAGTTGAGATGTTCAGTTCGCGATTTTGATTAGAGCCAATGTTGATGTGAATATTAGCCATTATTTGATCTTTCAATAATAACACCCACACCTTGTGCACCGGTGACTGCCTCGCCTTTATTAAGGGTTAATTTAACTTTTTTAACGCCAAATTCATTAAGGATTATCTCAGTAATTTTTTCAGCCAGTGTTTCTACCAACTGGAATTCACTGGTTTGTACAAACTCGATTAATCGCTTTGAAACTGCTTTGTAGTCTAATGTTTGGTCGATATGATCCGTTTCACTTGCGACTTTAATATCGGCAGACATCTCTAAATCCAACACAATGTCTTGGCGGATTTCTCGCTCCCAATCATAAATACCAATCACGGTATCAATCTTTAAACCTTGTATAAATACGATATCCATGCTTAAATCAAAAGTTAAAAATTCAAAGTTGAAATTATATGTTACCCACACTCATTATTTGCGCTTATCTGATTGGATCAATTTCAGCTGCGATTATCGTTTGTAAAATATTAAACCTGCCCGACCCGAGAACACAAGGGTCGAATAACCCTGGTGCAACCAATGTGTTGCGTATTGGTGGTAAAAAAGCGGCAGCTGTTGTATTGATCGGCGATGGTTTAAAAGGCGCACTACCTGTACTTGTGGCGCAATATTTGGGTGTTAATTTATTTGAAATGACACTCATTGCTATGGCCGCATTTTTAGGGCATGTTTACCCTATCTTTTTTGGTTTTAAAGGCGGTAAAGGTGTTGCAACATTTTTAGGCGCCTTATTGGCGCTCAACTATTTAGTGGGTTTAAGTTTTGCACTAACTTGGTTGTTCGTTGCCAAGGTATTAAAAATATCTTCGCTTTCAGCACTGATTGCCACCCTATTAACACCACTCTATTTTTACTTGATTAGCAGTGATCTTGATGCAACTTATGTGATTGGGGTGATTTGTATTTGGATTTTCTTTACACATCGAAGCAATATTCAGCGCATACTTTCTGGTAAAGAGGGTTCGATCAAGTCTTGATATTAACGCCTTTCTTGAGTAAGTAAAAAGACACCAGTGTCAGCACTACAATCATGACTAACAAAACACTCATCGATGTCCAAAAATCAGACGTACTCACCCCTAAAAACCCTAACCTAAAGCTGTCTACCATATAGTAGATTGGGTTAAATTTACTCAGATCTTGCCAAAATTGCGGCAGAATATCAATACTATAAAACATACCGCCAAGATAAGTCATTGGCATTAAGATAAAAGTCGGTACGATTGATATATCATCAAATGACTGGGCAAATACCGCGTTAATAAACCCTGCCAAAGAAAACAAAATGGCCGTTAATAAAAATGTCATTGCAGTGATAAAAAGGTTGTCAATCGTAAATTCAACAAAAAATGAAACCGCGATGAATACACCTAAACCCACAACAAACCCACGCACAACACCACCCGAAATATAACCCAACAAAATCACCCAATACGGCACAGGCGAAACCAATAATTCTTCAATGCTGTGATTAAACTTAGCCAGAAAAAATGATGACACTGTATTGGCATAAGCATTTTGAATCACAGTCATTAAAATAATACCTGGGATAATATACTGCAAATAATCAATGCCTTGCATTTGACCAATGCGCTCGCCCATCAAGCCACCAAAAATCAACAAATAAAGTGAAGTGGTGATAATCGGTGGGAAAATAGTTTGCACCCAAATACGCGAGAATCTTAATACTTCTTTAATGACAATGGTTTTATAAGCAATCCACATATTATTTATACTCCATTATTATTTGAAGTTAGATTTAGAAATAAGGTTTCTAGGCGATTCTGTGCACTACGAACATGGTCAACACTCACACCTTGTTTGGCCAAATTTTGCAAAACATTAGTAATGTTATTATCCGAATCAAGAACAACTTGCAAAGAATAGTTATCCAGTCTTTCACACTCAAATCCATCTTCTTTAATCTGCTTAGGTAGAGCACTAGTGCTTTCTAAAATAACCACTTGATGTGCTACTTTAGAAAGTAGTTTTTTCATGCTGGTTTGCTCAATCACTAGGCCATCATCCAAAATAGCAATATGACGACACAACGACTCAGCTTCTTCTAAATAATGCGTGGTAAGGATGATGGTCATGCCTTCATTATTAAGCTCTTTAAGATATGTCCACATAGAGCGGCGTATTTCTACATCAACGCCAGCAGTCGGTTCATCCAATATCAATATCTTTGGTTGGTGAATAAGCGCCCTTGCTAGCATCAACCGACGTTTCATTCCACCTGATAGCGACTTAGCCATATCAAGGCGCTTATCCCAAAGTTGCATTTTTTTGAGTAGTATTTCTGCCTGAACCCTAGCATTGGCACGAGTAATTCCATGGTATCCCGCTTGATTAATGAGTATTTCTTCAATGGGCTCAAACGGATTAAAATTAAACTCTTGCGGCATTAACCCAATCAATCTCTTAACTTCATTGGCATGCGTGTCTTGATTAAGACCCAAAACTTCTACACTGCCTTGGGTCTTGTTCAACAAGCCACACACAATGCCGATCGCCGTGGTTTTTCCTGCGCCATTGCTTCCCAAGAGCGCAAAGAAATCACCTTGCTCAACATGTAAGTCAATGCCTTTCAATGCCTGTAATTGATTGGCGTAAGTTTTTTGCAAACTTGTGATTGATAATGCAACCTGCATATAATTTTAATACCCTAAATAATCGAATGAATTTTCAGCTTTTTATCATACCGTCTAACTAAACAAAACATTTTAACATTTATCCCCTTTTATCAACTATTTTTGCGATAATTATCATCTTTATAATTGCATTTAAATACTGATTATGTCAAGCATTAAAAACATTGAGCTCCCCGATATTGGCGATTTTGACGAAGTTGAAGTTATTGAGATTTTAGTATCTGTTGGCGACACAATAGCGGCAGATGACAGCATAATAACCTTAGAAAGTGACAAGGCCTCAATGGAAATCCCTTGCCCATCAGCCGGCACAGTGACACAAATCAACATCAATATTGGCGATAAAATTAAGCAAGGTGATTCACTAATCAGCCTAGAAAGCGCCGAAGAATCTGAAGAAAGTTCAGGCGATGAAGAAGAATCCGTCGTAACAGAGGAAGAAACAGGCACAAAAATAGTGCCAGTGGTAGTGCCTGATATTGGCGATTTTGATGAAGTAGAAGTGATTGAAATTTTGGTCAATGTTGGCGACGAGTTGGGCGAAGAAGACTCCATCATCACCCTAGAGAGCGACAAAGCATCAATGGAAATTCCAACGCCAGTTGCAGGTACGGTTGAGAGTATCAATATTAGCTTGGGCGACAAGATTGGCCTGGGTGATTTAATTCTTAATATGCAAAGTAGTGGCACCACTAAAACCACGGCGCCAGTACAAGAGTCAGCACTGGCTGCCAAAGCTCCAGCGCCGGCACCGACTAAGCCAGCAGCACCGGCACCAGCCACTAATAACGAATCTGTATCCAACACACCGACGGGCGATTCACACGCTTCACCTTCGATTCGAAAGTTAGCCAGAGAGCTCGGCGTTGATTTATCCAAAGTCACTGGTACTGGGCAAAAGAATCGCGTTTTAGATACTGACCTTAAAGGCTACGTTAAACAAATTATTACTTCAGGCGGTGCTGGTAATGCCATTCCTAAAGTACCGGTGATTGATTTTTCTAAATTTGGCGACACTGAATTACAACCACTCTCAAGAATCAACAAGCTTTCAGGTAAGCACCTAAGCGCTTGTTGGCTTAACATCCCTCACGTTACCCAATTTGACGAAGTCAATATTGACCAAATGGAAGCCTTCAGACAAGAACAGAAAGCCAAAGGTGTCAAATTAACACCATTAGTCTTCATTATGAAGGGTGTGATCCAAGCCTTAAAACAACACCCACGCTTTAATTCTGCCTTAGATGAATCTGGTGAAAATCTAATCATTAAAAAGTACTTCAACCTTGGTATCGCCATGGACACACCAAATGGATTGGTGGTGCCGGTAATCCGAGATGTTGATCAAAAATCATTGAGTGACTTAGCCACAGAGCTTGGAGAAACTTCAGCAAAAGCCCGCGATGGAAAACTCAAACCTGGCGACATGCAAGGCGCTGGGTTCACCATCTCAAGTTTGGGTGGTATTGGTGGTACACAATTTACCCCAATTGTAAATGCGCCAGAAGTGGCAATTCTAGGTGTTTCACGCTCACAAACCAAACCAATTTGGGATGGCAAGAATTTTGTGCCAACCTTAATGCTGCCATTGGCTTTATCTTACGATCACCGTGTGATTGATGGTGCGCAAGGCGGGCGATTTATGGCAGATTTAAACTCAATCTTACAAGATATTAGAGAGATCCTATTATGATTAAAACACAAGTTGTTGTCATTGGATCTGGCCCTGGTGGTTATACGGCCGCCTTTCGTGCAGCCGATTTAGGTAAAGAAGTTGTGCTGATTGAACGCTATGAAAACTTAGGTGGTGTTTGTTTAAACGTAGGTTGTATCCCTTCAAAAGCACTACTGCATACCGCGCAAGTGATTAATGAAGCTGCCGAAGCACTACATCTGGGTGTGACTTTTGGTGAAACCAAAATTGATGTTGATGGCGTGCGCGCCAACAAAGAAAACATCGTTTCTAAACTAACTGGCGGCATTAAAGCACTAGCAAAAGCCAGAAAAGTACAAGTGGTAACAGGCTATGGTAGATTTATCTCAGCCAATCAAATTGCTATCGATGATTCAGATGAAGTAATTGAATTTGAGCAATGCATCATTGCAGCAGGTTCACGCGTTACCAAAATTCCGGCCTTCCCTTTTGATGATTCACGAGTCATGGATTCAACTGATGCGCTTGAGTTAGACAGCGTACCTAAGCGATTATTGATTGTTGGTGGTGGTATTATCGGCTTAGAAATGGCCACTGTTTACAACGCCCTTGGTAGTGAAATTACCGTGGTTGAGTTATCCGACCAACTGATTGCCAGCGCTGACAAAGATGTGGTCACACCACTAGCCAGACGCATTAAAAAACAATATAAAGATATTTACCTTAATACCAAAGTTACCAAAATGGAGGCAACTGATGCCGGCATTAAGGTAGATTTTGAAGGCAAAAAAGCACCAGAAACAGATACTTTTGATAAAGTATTGGTGTCTATTGGTCGCTCACCAAATGGTCAGTTAATTGATGCCGATAAAGCAGGTGTTGAAGTCAATGAATGGGGTTTTATCCCAGTTGACAAACAAATGCGCACTAACGTTAATCATATTTTTGCGATTGGCGATCTTGTTGGGCAACCAATGTTGGCACACAAAGCTGTACATGAGGCCAAAGTTGCTGCTGAAGTTATTTGCGGACACAAGTCTGGCTTTGATGCACTAACCATTCCATCGGTTGCCTACACAGACCCTGAAGTTGCTTGGACAGGTAAAACTGAAAGAGAGCTGAAAGCCGAAGGTGTTGCCTATGAAAAAGGCGTATTCCCTTGGGCAGCATCAGGCAGAAGCCTAAGCATTGGCCGTAGTGAAGGCATGTCAAAAGGTTTGTTTGACGCCAAAACAGGTCGAATTTTAGGCATGGGAATTTGTGGCACTAACGCCGGAGAGCTTATTGCCGAGGCAACACTCGCTATTGAAATGGGCTGTGACATGAGTGATATCGCACTCACCATTCACGCACACCCAACACTATCTGAAACCACCGCTTTTGCCACTGAAATGGCTGAAGGCACCATTACTGATTTATTACCACCAAAAAAGAAATAGGAACACAACATGGATACAACACAAGCAAGAAGTAACTCAATTGACCAACAAATCAGACCATGGGGTGGCTTGAATTATATTGCTAATAACGCACTTAGAAATACACCAAGAGAGAACTTTGTACCTGAAAAATACCAAAATCTTGCATTTGCCGACATTGAGATTCCACTCAGTGCTAAGGCAAAAATGTTTAGTCCAAAAATTGAAGGTCGCTTACTAGATGCGCTAGACATCCAAAAAAATGAGACTGTATTAGAAGTTGGTACCGGCAGTGGCTACTTAACCGCTGTGGTTTCAAAGCTTTGTAAATCAATCACCAGTATTGAAATTGACGAAGAGCTCAGCGAAAACGCACAAGAAAGACTCAACACACTTAATGTTGACAACGCCCAACTTGAGGTCGGCGACGCATCAAAAGGCTGGAACTCAAACGATTTCTTTGATGTTGTTATCGTTGGTGCAGCAGTACCAGAGATTACCGGTCGCTATTTTCACTTACTTAATGTTGGTGGTCGTATTTTTGTCGTAGAAGGCACAGGTAAAGCCATGAGCGCAAAGCTTATTACTCGCATTAGCGAGCATAAATGGGAGACCAAAGCATTGTTTGAAACGCACCTAAATACGATGCAAGGCCTAGAAACAGCAAAAACTTTTGAATTCTAAAACAGTAAATATTTAATGAAGAGTTTCTATAATTTTGTTTTAAAAAAATCTGGTGATAGCCTAGTTCTATTACTACTTATTGCCGGTTTCTTCATTGCACAAATTCCAGATTTTCAACTAGATGCTTCTTCAGATTCACTAGTATTAGAAGGAGATGACAATCTTCGTTACTATCAAAGTATTAAAAAAGATTATGGTTCTGATGATTTTTTAGTTATTAGTTATCAAGTTAAAGGCAATCTACTTGACCCAGCACAACTCAAACACTTAGGCAGTTTTAGAAAAGACTTACAAGCCATTGAGCAAATTAAATCAGTCACTACTATTTTAGATGTGCCACTATTTCGCTCACCGCCACTATCTTTAGCTGATTTAGGCTCTGACGGTGTATCTATCGATAATGGCAAGGCTAATCTCGCATTGGCTAATCAAGAATTTAGATCATCGCCTTTGTATGGTGATAATTTAGTCAGTAAAGATGGCAAAACAACTGCAATCTTAGTGGCACTTAAAGGCAATGAGCGTTTTGAGAAAAGACGCCAAACCCGCGATGCAATGCGCTTTAAAAGAGCAGCTAACGAACTCTCTAAAGAAGATCTGGCCAAACTCAAAAGTATTGAAAAACAAGTATTGAAAGACGCAACCACGCAAAGCGACTTACAAGCCAAAACCATTGCTACTATTCGCACCACAATTGACAAATATCGAGACAAAGCCAGCTTATTCTTAGGTGGCCTACCAATGATCACCACCGATATTGTTAGCTACATTAGTAGTGATTTAATCGTCTTTAGTTTGGCAGTGATTGGATTGATGACAGTGATTCTGGCCTTAATTTTTAAAGGCATTCGCTGGGTATTAATGCCAATTGGCATCAGTATTACTGGTGCACTCATTATGACGGGTGTCTTGGCATTTTTAGGCTGGAAAGTTACTGTCATATCAAGTAATTTCTTCTCGCTACTATTGGTAATGACACTCTCGGTTACCATTCACTTGGTAGTGCGCTATCGAGAGCTGGCACAAAACGATCCAGAGCTTGAGTATCAAGCCCTGATTAAAAACACTTTAGAGCAAATGTTAAAACCTTGCCTATTCACTACACTCACTACTATTGCTGCCTTTGGATCACTACTGATTAGTGGTATTCGCCCCGTAATTGATTTTGGCTGGATGATGTCAATTGGTGTTAGTATTGCTCTAGTATTGTCTTTTATTGCATTCCCAGTGATTATGAGCCTATTGCCAAAAGCCAAAGTCTCAAAGTTTAAAACTGAGTTGGGCGTAACCCATGGTTTGGCCAAATTTACCGAAAGATTCGGCAATCATTTACTGGTGGTTTTAGTATTGTTTATTGGTATTTCTGCTGTAGGAATTAGCAAGTTAAGTGTTGAAAATCGCTTTATTGATTACTTTAAAGAAACCACCGAAATCAACCAAGGCCTAACTCTAATTGATGAACAACTCGGTGGCACTATTCCACTAGAAATTGTCTTTGATGAGTTGGCAGAAGACTATTGGTATGATGAAGATTTACGCGCTGATATTCACAAAATTCACACTTATCTAGATGGCTTGGATGAAACTGGAAAAGTACTCTCAATCGATACTTTGATGCAAATCCTAACCCAAGCCAATGATGGCAATGCACTGAATGGATTTTTCTTAAATATTGTTAGAGGGCAAATTCCAGACAGCGCTAGAGCGCATGTATTAGATCCTTATATCAATGAAGACAACGGCCAGTTACGCATGGTGATTCGTATTCGAGAAACCAATAAAGAGCTTAAACGTGGCGAGCTGATTAATAAAATCGAAACACACATCTCGAAAGAGCTTGGCTTTAGAGAAGACAGCTTCCACACAACTGGCATGTTGGTACTGTACAACAACATGCTACAAAGTTTGTTTAATTCACAAATCAAAACCATTGCCGTAGTATTTGGCATGATTTTCATTATGTTCTTGTTTGTGTTTAAGTCAATAACGCTGTCTATTTTGGCACTGATTCCAAACACATTGCCATCGCTATTTATTCTTGGCATTATGGGGCTAATGAATATCCCACTTGATCTAATGACCATCACTATTTCAGCTATTGCCATTGGTATTGGTGTTGATAATGCCATTCATTACATCCACCGTTTTAAGGCAGAGTTCCAAAAAGATCAAGACTACCTAGCCACTATGTATCGTTCTCACGGCTCAATTGGTTTGGCTATGTTTTATACCTCTATTACGGTAACGCTAGGCTTCCTAATCTTGGCGTTGTCTAACTTTATTCCAAGTATCTATTTTGGCGTCTTTACCGCCATTGCAATGATCAGCGCCCTATTGGCAAATCTAACCTTGCTACCTAAGTTAATTCTCATGGTGAAACCAAAGATTTAAACATCTGAACTCGCGTTTAATCATGTCAACACAGCACCATTTTGATGTTCTTATTATTGGCACTGGCAGTGCTGGGCTGATGAGCGCACTACAACTTTCTGATGATCTATCCATTGCACTAATCGCCAAAGACAAAGTACTCGAAGGTAGCTCGTATTATGCCCAAGGTGGTGTTTCAGCTGTACTAGATAGCAATGATGATTTCGAATCACACATCAAAGATACACTTTCAACTGGCAACGGATTAGGTAATGAATCCACTGTTCGTTTTATGGTCGAGCAAGCGCCGGCTGCCATCAAAGCATTAGAAGAATCAGGTGTAGTATTTACCCAAAAAGACAATCAATACCACCTCACCACTGAAGGTGGTCATAGCCATAGACGTGTTGCGCATGTTGCCGATAAAACTGGGCAATCTATCCAAACCAATTTACTCGACAGTGTCAAAGAAAAAACAAACATCACCTTGTTTGAAAACTTTATTGCGATTGACTTACTGACAAAAGATCAGCATTGTTATGGCGCTTACGTCCTCAACAAGGCTACCAATGAGGTCGAGAGCTTCATTACCCACAAAACTATTGTTGCCACGGGTGGTGCGTCTAAGGCTTATCTTTATACTTCTAATCCAGACACCTCAACCGGTGATGGTATTGCCATGGCTTATCGTGGTGGTTGCCATATTGTTAATATGGAATTTACCCAATTCCACCCTACTTGCTTGTACCACCCGCATGCCAAATCATTTTTAATTTCTGAAGCATTGCGCGGCGAAGGTGCCAAACTCATCTTGCCAAATGGCGAGCAATTTATGCACAAATATGACCAACGCGCTGAGCTTGCGCCACGCGATATTGTTGCCAGAGCAATCGATTCAGAAATGAAAACCCATGGTTTTGACTGTGTGTATTTAGACATTTCCTTTAAAGATAAAGATTGGATTGAGTCACATTTCCCAACCATTGCAAAAAAATGCGCCTCTTTTGGTATTGATATTTCACAAGACCCAATCCCAGTCGTGCCTGCTGCACACTACACTTGTGGTGGTATTCAAGCTGATATTCACGCACAAAGTAACATTGATAACTTGTACGCCGTTGGCGAGGTTGCCCACGCAGGTGTGCATGGTGCTAATCGCATGGCCAGTAATTCATTATTAGAATGTGTTGTATTTGCCAAGGCGTGTGCCAACCATATTAATCAACAAGATTTAAAATCACAACACCTCAATTTTGACGATTGGGATGCATCCAGAGTAAGCCTATCCAAAGAAAAAGTAATGGTTACTCACTTGTGGGATGAGATCAGACGCATCATGTGGAACTTTGTTGGCATCGTACGTAGCAACAAACGCCTACATTCTGCACAAATGCGCCTTACGCAAATTCAAAATGAGGTCGACGAATACTATCGCCTTTATCTAATTTCAAGTGATTTAATCGAGCTAAGAAATTTGGTATCGACTGCCCAGTTGATTGTTAGATCTGCCATCTCTCGAACCGAGAGTCGTGGCCTGCATTACAACGAAGACTATCCTCAAACTTCTGACAAAGCAAAAGACACTATAATAGACTCATGATATTACCGATTCTTAACTACCCCGATTCTCGATTACGCACCAAAGCGAAAGAAGTTGACGCAGTAGATGACAAAATCAAAACACTGGTCAAGGATATGTATGAAACTATGTATGCTGAAGACGGCATTGGCCTAGCTGCTACCCAAATAGACCAACACCTGCAAGTAGTGGTAATGGATGTGCCAGACTCACAAGATGATTATGAGTTACTCCTGAAAAATAGAAAAAATGATTCAGATAAAAAACCCGATACACGGCATCATCCCTTGTGTTTTATCAACCCAAAAGTAACAAATACGAGTGGGCATGAAAAACATGTCGAGGGCTGCTTGTCAGTTCCTGGCTATCATGCCGAAGTCGAACGAGCCAACCAAATTACAGTCGAAGCGTTAAATGAGCAAGGCGAGATGTTTACGCTGCATGCAAGCAATTTGCTTGCCGTGTGTATTCAGCACGAGTTAGATCATTTAGATGGTATTTTGTTTGTTGATCATTTATCCAAACTCAAGCAAAAACGCCTACTCGAAAAAACCAAAAAAGCAATTAAAGGTTAATCTGTGCCTATCCAAATTGGTGATTACCAATTAAAATCCCAAGTGCTACTTGCTCCAATGGCAGGCACCAGTGACAAACCCTTTCGTACTATTTGTCGCGCCCAAGGCGCTGCACTCACCACCTCTGAAATGGTGGTGATTCAACACCACCTACTCAATACCAACAAATCCAAACATCGTCTCGACTTTACTGGGGAGCCCACACCCATTAGTATTCAAATTGCTGGATCTGAGGCTGATGAGCTAGCTTATTCAGCGCAGCAAGCGCTAACATTTGGCGCAAATATTATTGATATCAACATGGGTTGCCCCGCAAAAAAAGTATGCAACAAAGCCGCAGGCTCTGCACTCATGCAAGATGAAGTCTTGGTTAAAGATATCTTGACTGCTGTGGTAAGTGCAGTTGATATTCCGGTGACTTTAAAAATGCGCACCGGTTGGAATGTCACTAATAAAAATGCACCCATGATTGCTAAGATCGCCCAAGACGCTGGCATCCAAATGCTTAGTGTGCATGGCCGAACACGTGAGGATAAATACACCGGCATGGCAGAATACGACACCATTAAAAAAGTTAAATCACAAGTTAGCATTCCAGTGATTGCGAATGGCGACATCACCTCAGCTGAAAAAGCCCGCCAAGTACTTGATTACACATTGGCCGATGGTGTGATGATTGGCAGAGCCACTCAAGGCAATCCGTGGATTATTTATGAGATTGATCATTATTTAAAAACTGGCCAAAAATCGGCCGATATTCCACTCGATATCAAAAAACAAACGATTTTGGATCATATTAAGCAAATTCACGCCTTTTATGGTGAAAAATTAGGCACT
>JABGOT010000034.1 GCA_018648985.1 Candidatus Ruthturnera sp. | reverse complement strand
TGATGGATTGGACTGATCGGCATTGTCGATATTTTTATCGGCTAATGTCTCAGCATGCACAACTTTATACTGAAATGATTACCACTAAGGCTATCTTGCATGGAGATAAAAACCGCCTATTAGACTACCATGAGGCAGAGCACCCATTGGTGTTGCAACTGGGTGGGAGTGACCCAGACGAGATGGCTCAATGCACCAAAATTGCCCAAGATTGGGGTTATGACGAAGTCAACATTAATGCTGGCTGCCCATCGGACAGGGTGCAATCAGGAAGCTTTGGCGCTTGTTTGATGAACACGCCACAAGTGGTGGCTCAGTGCGTTGATGCAATGAAGCAAGCGAGTGATTTGTCCGTCACTTTAAAGTCACGTATTGGTGTTGATGATATGGAAAGTTATGAAGAGCTGGTTGACTTTGTAACTACGGTTAATAAAGCAGGCTGTGATACGTTTATTATTCATGCTCGTAAGGCTTGGTTAAAGGGTCTCAGCCCAAAAGAAAACCGCACAGTGCCACCACTCAATTACGATTGGGTGTATCAAATTAAGCAAGATTTTCCTGAATTAACGATTGGTATTAATGGCGGTATTAATCACTTAGAAGACGCACTCAGCCATTTAGAGAAAGTAGACAGTGCCATGCTTGGAAGGGTAGTCTATCATCAGCCTTATTTACTTTGTGATGTAGATGCAAAAATTTATCAGCAAAACACATCAAATCTGAGCCGCGAACAAGTATTATTAAACTTTATTGAATACATAAAAGTTCAAAGTGACCAAGGGGTGCCGATTCGCTCAATGACACGACATATTCTAGGTCTATACCATGGGCAGCCCAATGCTAAAAAATTTAAACAATTGTTGAGTGGAAAAGTGGTTGAATTAAAACACCTATACGAATGGCTGGATTTTAAAAACTCAGAGCAAGAGCGCGAAAATGACAGATAGTAATTTTTTTGTAAGTGTTGATGTTGGCAGTCGTAAGATTGTTGTTTTGCTTGCTGATGAAGAGAATGGAAAGCTCACTGTAACTGGGTATGCCATAGGTGAGTCAGCTGGTGTTAAAAAAGGCGTTATTGTTGATGTAGAGCAAGCAAGTCAAGCGATCAAAAAAGTAGCGGAAGCCGCCTGTTCGAGTTGTGATATTTCAAGCTTTTTTAATGTCAGTACGAATATTTCTGACCCTCACCTAACGGTAACTAATCGAGATGGGCAAATATTTTTACCCACAAATGAAGTTGCTGAAGACGATGTAAGAACAGCAGTTAAAAATGCTTGCGGTATTCCAACACCTACCAACAAGCAAGTGATCAACAGTGTTATTAATCATTTTGTATTAGACAAAGATACAGATACCGGGCAGGGTGTTATTACCGATCAGCCTATTGGTCAAAAAGCAACTAATTTAGAAGTCAATATGCATATTGTGATGGTGTCTAATCAATGCGTGAATGCAATCGATCAAAGCATTCGAAAAAGCGGGTTTGGTTTGAATAATATCGTGTTAAATTCAATGGCGAGTAGTGAGGTTTATCTTACGCAAGACGAAAAAGACAATGGCATTTGTTTGGTAGATATTGGCGCTGGCGTGACCAATTTATCGGTTTTTACCAAGGGCGGTATTACTTATAGTGCAGTTATTCAAAAAGGTGGCGACCAGATTACTGAAGAAATTGCTTACGCGTTTGACACATCATTCGAAGAGGCGGAACGCTTAAAAATTGAGTACGGAGATGCGCAAACCAAATCTATTCGAGAAGACAAGTTGATTTTATTTGTGCAGGCTGACGACGACCCTGATCAGAGTGAACATTACTTGTCTCACCAATCTTTAGTTGAGGTAATTGAGAAGGCCTATTTAGAGTTGTTCTCTTTGGTTAAAAAAGATTTACAATCTCATAAACTTGATCGCTTGCTAAAATCTGGTCTTGTTTTAACAGGTGGCGCTTCTAAAATTAAAGATTGTGATGCGTTAATGTTAAAGTATTTCAACGTTAGAACTAAGCTTGGATGCATTAACACCGAAAAAATTACAACTAAAAAAGTTCAATTTGAGAACAGCCTCAAAGACCCTGTTTATGCTTGTGCTTTAGGTTTGTTGTTATTCGAGCCTAATGAATCTGATTTTAGAGAAATAGAACCAAACAATAAAGGTGGCTTTTTAGGTAGAATGGGAAAACGTCTTAAGCTTTAGTATATTTATGATCAAACAAAGAACAATTAAAAAAACCGTTAAAGCGCGTGGTATTGGTATTCATAGCGGTAGCGTAGTCAACATGACACTCATCCCTGCGGAAGCTGACCATGGCGTGGTATTTAGACGCATGGATGTCGGTGGCAAACTGGTAAGGGCGCACAACGCTTTTGTTAATGAAGTGGTGCTTTCTACTGGGCTAGAAAACCAAGGTGTTAAAGTTTCTACGGTTGAGCACTTAATGAGCGCTCTTTCAGCACTAGGCATTGACAATGTTTTAGTAGAGTTAGATTCGTTTGAAGTGCCAATTATGGACGGCTCTTCAGCGCCATTTATTTTTCTAGTGCAGTCTGCTGGCATCCAAGAGCAAGATGCGCACAAACATTTCTTTGTTATCAGTGATACGATTCGAGTTGAAAACGGTGATTCGTGGGCGCAAGTGTCTCCATACGAGGGTTTTAAAGTCACACTTGAGATTGATTTTGATCATAAAAAAGTAAAAGAGAGTGGGCAAAAACTTAGTATTGACTTTGCGCAACAATCCTATCTAAAAGAAATTTCTCGTGCCAGAACCTTTGGTTATATGAAAGATGTAGAGATGATGCAAAGGCAAAATTTAGCGCTTGGCGCAAGTATGGATAATGCAATTGCCCTGAGTGATGATGACGTGCTCAATGAAGATGGCATGCGTTATCAAAACGAATTCGTTAAACATAAAATTTTAGATATTGTGGGCGACATGTATTTATTAGGTTCTAATCTAATCGGTCACTACGAAGGCTATAAAACAGGTCACTTGTTAAATGATCAGCTGTTATCAGCCATTCTCGAGCGGCCAGATACTTGGTCAATTGAAACATTCGAATCTAAGGATTCTCCTATCCAATTCTACTCTGAAGACTGGCAAAATTCCTTATAAACTGCTAGTTGTATTA
>JABGOT010000154.1 GCA_018648985.1 Candidatus Ruthturnera sp. | reverse complement strand
TTTACGCGTGCCATGCAAGCATGGTTAATAACATCGGGATTGATAGTATCACATTTACTGACGAAGCCAAAGCCGCATTCTTCTTAGCTGTTGCAATTTCTTCAGCTGTGGCTGTTTTCATGCCTAAGATCTTTTGCTGGTTTGGCCAGATGATGAACCATACGTTAAAGGCCATAATTGTACCCATCCATGAACCTAGGCCGATTACTTCAAAACCTGGTGCGAATGTGAACGCTAAGTGGATGCCTTGCATGCCGCCGCCTGATTGCGCAAGTAATGATAAACCAACCAACCAAGTCACTGCTGCTGCCATGCGGAACCACAATAGAGCGCGAGGTGCGATGTACTTGCCGATTGCAGCTGGACCTGGGCCATCCGTATCTGCTAGTGCCTGACCCATGCCTGGTACTTGTACAAAGTTAAAGTAATATAAAAGACCAATCCATAATACACCTGCTAATACATGTAGCCAAACTGTAATTGCATATGAAGCATTAATGTCTAATGCAAACATTGTAGCAATGGCCAAGATAAAGCCTAAAATAATTTTTCCTTGAACTGAATTAATGAAACCCATTTTCTCTCTCCGTTGTTATATTAGTTGATGATTATAATAAGGTATTGTTTTATATGTATCATTTTTTAAAAAATAACTACTTAACTGTATGCCTGAATTACCTGAAGTTGAAACTACCAAGCGTGGGCTTGAGTCACTGATTGTTAATCAAGTGGTTGAACACGCCACACTCTATAGAGATAACTTGCGTTGGGACATGCCCAAGCACTTGGTCACCACACTGGCTAACCAAAGTATTGTTGATATTAATAGACGTGGTAAGTATTTGTTAATTAAGTTTGATGTTGGCACACTGATTATTCATTTAGGCATGAGTGGCTCGATTAAAGTGGTGAGTAGCGACACGCCCCTTAAAAAGCACGATCACTTTGAGCTGATCCTTGCTAATGATACAGTGATGCGCTTAAACGACCCACGGCGCTTTGGTGCGGTATTATTTTCAACTGACGGCACACACGCCTTGCTAGATAACTTAGGGATTGAGCCGTTAGAAAATGATTTTGATGAAACATACTTATATATAAGGTCACGCAAAAAGCAACAAAACATCAAAGCTTTTATTATGGATAGCAAGGTGGTAGTCGGTGTGGGCAATATATATGCGTGCGAGAGTTTGTATCAAGCGGGTATTAACCCTGAACGTAAGGCTAGTAGTGTTTCTAAAAAACGCTACGCACTGTTAACGCAATGCATTAAAACCATCCTTACCCAAGCCATTAAAGCTGGCGGTACAACTTTACAGGATTTTTCACAAGTGGATGGCAGCCCTGGATATTTCGCACAGACTTTAAGCGTGTATGGGTGTGAAGGCAAACCTTGTACTATATGTAATGGTAAAATTAGTCGTATTATTCAAAACCAACGTTCAACGTTTTATTGTAAACAATGTCAGACATAATCAGCCCACAAGAAATGCTCCAAAGTAATTGCTCAACCAACTCTGAGCCATTTGCCCTGCAAAACTTAGGCGGCTACATGGAGCCCGAGTTTAGTGAAAACTGTATCGTCATCATTGACCCTGGCATGCAGATTCACAATCGCGCTTACGCCGTGGTGCGTTACGACAACGATATGTACTTTCGTCAGTATCTAGAGCGTGGTAATAAAAAATTCTTAGTGCCTTTAAATACACAGCATGACGAAATCGAGCTAGCTGGTGAGTTTGAAGTGGTGGGCTGTGTGGTACAACAAAAACAGCGCAAACAAAAACCGTTACATTATTATCATCTTAACCGAGTCACGGGTGAGATGGATTTCACCATTAGTGGTAAAACTAAAAACAAAGAAGAATAAAGGGGAGCAACCATGGAAAAGAAAGTGCATTTAATTTTTAGTATCGTCATGTCGCTGTTTATGATCAGCATTATGTCGCTTGTCGTCACTTATCTTAACTTAGGTGGTTGGACGGATCAAATCATTGAAAAATGGCTGAGTAGCTTTGTGATTGCTTGGATTGTCGGCTTTCCATTACTATATGTATTTGGCCCGATTTTCAAAAAAGCCATTATGAAATCGCTAAGTAAATAACCTTCTGGAGGAAGGCAAGGCCTTCCTCCATTGTTACTCAATCCAGATAAGGTGTGCCATTCGGCCAGATTTAGCGCCGTCGCGTCTGTAAGAAAAATACTTGTCTTTCTGGGTATAGGTGCATTCATCGCCACCGCTGATTGATTTAACGCCCAGCCCATTCAGAATAATTCTAGCTGCTTGATAAATATCGAGCTGATACTTACTACCCTTAGCGATAAACGCTTGATCTAGCCTTAAATCTTTATCAATAAATTGTTGATAGACTTCTTTACCCACCTCAAAATTAACTTGCGAAATCGCCGGGCCAAAGTGCGCCAACAAATCATCAGACTCAAACTGCCTAATAAACGACTCAATCACCCCATTAACAAGCCCTTTCCAGCCTGCGTGTGCGACACCGACTTGCGTACCTGCTTGATTACAAGCAAAGATTGGCAAGCAATCGGCTGTCATCACCGCGCACACTACGCCTTTTTTGGTAGTTACTACCGCATCGCCTACGCAGTCATCACTGGATGCTTGCAAGCAAATATTAGAATGGATTTGTTCTAAATATTTTGGCGCTGACGGTAGGTCGTATTTTTTGAGTAGTAATTCACGATTATTTGTAACTTGAGCGTTGTTATCACCCACATGCAGTGCAAGATTAAAATTGTCGTAGCCATTTTCGATTAAACACGAGCGATTATTCGAGTTAAAAAATCGAGTGGTGGAAACTAAGTGGATATTTTTAGGAAAACTAGACTGGGTCAAACTCTTCTAACACCTTAAGTAAATCTTGCAGGTCTTGTGGTAGTTGCGCCTTCCAAGACATTGTCTCACCTGAGATTGGATGCGTTAAAGTGAGTTTTTTAGCATGTAGCGCTTGACGATTAAATCCCTTAAGTGCGGATTTAAGCTGTTCATCTGCTTTTTTAGGAAAGCGAATTTTGCCACCGTACATCGGATCTGCAACAAGTGGGTGATCAATATGAGACATGTGTACGCGAATTTGGTGGGTACGGCCGGTTTCTAGAATGCATTTCACGTGTGTGTGATGGCCAAAGCGATCAATCACGCGATAGTGTGTTACTGCATCCTTACCTT
>JABGOT010000071.1 GCA_018648985.1 Candidatus Ruthturnera sp. | reverse complement strand
CTACCTATGGAAGCCTACCTTCACCACAAACTGTTGGCATAGAAAATCCTGAAAACCCTTATGGATTTAGTAAGTATATGATGGATCAAATTGCGTATCGCTATAGTCGTGAAAATCCTGATATGACCATTGTCGGTTTAAAATTCTTTAACGTTTACGGCCCGCGTGAATACTACAAGGCAAAAACCTCCTCTATGGTTATTCAGCTAGGACATCAAATTCTTGATGGCAAGGCACCGACTCTGTTTGAAGGTTCTGACCAGATATTGCGTGACTTCATCAACATCGAAGACGTAGTACAAGCCAACATCAAAGCCTGCAATCCAAAAGAAAACGGCACTTATAATGTTGGCACCAGCACCCCTAGAAGTTTTCAAGCTATTGCTGATATCTTACAAGCCGAACTTGGCACAGACTTGGGTACTAATTACATAAAAAATCCTTACGACGGCTATCAAATGCACACCCAGGCGGATATCAGCACCTCACAAACTAACTTAGGCTTTGAACCAGTTGTAAGTTTAGAAGAGGGCATTAAAGCATATATCTCTGACATTAAGCGCTTACATAGTACTGATATTTCATGATTGATTTACAAGGAAAATCGCCCAAGTTATTAGTTATTGGTGACTTGATGATTGATCATTATTTATGGGGATCATGTGAGCGCATTTCTCCTGAAGCGCCAGTACAGGTGGTGAATGTTAAAAGTGAAAGCGCGGTATTAGGTGGTGCTGGAAATGTTATTAACAACTTAAATGCTCTCGGTGCACAGGTTGATGTAATTAGTGTTGTTGGAGGCTGTGAGATATCTGATGAGCTAAAAGTTCTATTGAAAAATATTAACGTTAGCACTCAACACTTAATCACTCAAAAAGATCGAATCACCAGCAAAAAAAGCAGGATTATTGCCTCACAACAACAAGTGGTTAGATACGATAGAGAAAGCACTGATGAAATCAATAGTGAATCGCAAAAACAGATTTTAGACACCTTTAACAGCATTATTACAGATTATGACGGCGTTTTACTCTCAGATTATGGAAAAGGCGTTTTAACGAAAGAGTTAACCACTTCGTTAATTGCCATTGCCAATAAAAATAATAAGAAAGTATTGGTTGACCCAAAAGGCTTAGATTACTCAAAATATAAGGGTGCTTATCTACTCACACCAAATAAGAAAGAAGCTAGCGAAGCAACGCAGGTTAATATTAAAGATGATGCTAGCCTTACGCAAGCCATCACTAAATTAAAAACTGAGTGTGATTTAGATGTCTCACTCATTACCCTGAGTGAGCAAGGTGTAGCAATTTATGACGACAAATTACGCACGCACCCTACCGTAGCCAGAGAGGTGTTTGACGTAACAGGTGCAGGTGATACGGTGCTTGCCTCTTTAGGTTTTGCACTAGCATGTGGATATGAAATAGATGATGCAGTAGAATTTTCAAACCTAGCAGCAGGTGTTGTTGTAGGCAAAATTGGCTCTGCCACCGCCACCTTAAATGAAATTATTGAATATGAGTCAAGCCTTAACAAATCAACCAGTGATGAGCATATTAAAACGTTAAGTGAAATTACTGTATTAAGTGAAGAACTAAAAACAAGGAATAAAAAAATTATCTTTACCAACGGCTGTTTTGATATATTGCATGCAGGACATGTTCGCTACTTAGAAACTGCAAAGAGTTATGGAGATATTTTGATATTAGGACTGAATTCTGATCGATCTGTTACTGCACTTAAAGGTGAAGGTCGCCCTATTAACATACAAATGGATAGAGCTTATATACTGGCTGCACTTGAAGCGGTTGATTATGTTGTGGTGTTTGACGAAGACACCCCTTATGACTTAATTAAAGCGGTTAAACCTCATGTATTGGTTAAAGGTGGCGATTATGAAGGTAAGCAAGTGGTCGGGCAAGATATTGCCGATGAGTTAAAACTGGTACAATTTGTTGACGGAAAAAGCACTACTAAAACTATTGAAAAAATACAAAAATCATGAAAACCATTATTGAAAACGAATTTGTAGAACATTTGAAAGTCGCTCAGAATATGTCTTCTTTGACTGATAAAGTTGAACTAGCAGCACAACTTTGCATTGATGGCTTAAAAAATGGCAGTAAAATTTTAATCTTTGGCAATGGCGGCTCTGCCGCTGACGCACAACACATTGCTGCAGAAATGGTTGGAAGATATAAAGTCGAACGCAAAGGTTTACCTGCTATTGCATTAACCACTGACACTTCAGCACTAACTTCGATTGGTAATGATTATGGCTATAGCCATGTGTTTGATCGTCAAGTAGAGGCATTAGCAAATAAGGGTGATGTGGTCATTGGTATTAGCACCGGTGGCAGTAGTGGCAATGTTGTTAGTGCATTAAAGCTTGCAAAAGACATAGAGTGCAAAACCATAGGTTTTAGTGGTCGAGATGGTGGCGAGATGAATGCCTTGTGTGATGTTAACTTAGTCATACCTGCTGAGGATACACCACGTATTCAAGAAATGCATATTGTCATTGGGCATACGATTTGTCACTTAATTGATCTGGCTTTTAAAGATTAATTAAAAGTTTTAACAGCACTCAAAACATCCACTGCCTTGATGAGATTCATACAATTATGATGTTGTAATGGGCAAGTGCGCTTCATACAAGGTTGGCAGTCTAAATTCTTCTTTACAATTATGCTTTTTTCGTTCATCCATTGTGAGGTCTCATCATCTTTAGTAGGTCCAAAAATAGTTACTGTTGGCACTTGAAAAGCAGCAGCTACATGCATAGGACCACTATCACCAGTAATAAATAAATCAAGATCTGAAATATGATTAATCAACTCCGGAATGGTAGTGTTACCCGCGAGATTTTGATAATTATCAACGCCTTTTTCAAGGAGTGATTTTTCAATATCCATTGCAATGTCTATTTCACCAGGGCCGCCAAAAATAACAATATCGTATTGGCTGGCTAACTCACTAGCAACATTGGCAAACTCATTTGGATACCAACGTTTGGCACTGCCGTATGATGCGCCTGGATTAATACCCAAGATTGGCTTCTGACCTACATCTGAAGATTGGTTTTGTGTGTAGAGTCTTAACTTTCCAGGGTTTGAGTCAATATTCAAACTATCATTAACAAAATCATTGTATTTTTCAACCTGGTGACAATTGATATATTTATTTTTATCAAATTGATACTTA
>JABGOT010000035.1 GCA_018648985.1 Candidatus Ruthturnera sp. | reverse complement strand
ACTTTAGCAAAAGCACCGGTAATACTACGGCCGACTTTTTTTGCCGTATTCCCTAACTTTTTAAGTTTTCGGCGGATGCCATGAATTACTTTTCCTGCTTTATCTCGTGCCGAGATCAGTATTTGCATTCGTTGTGTAGCCATCTATTGCCTCTATTATTAATACCAACTTATTGGGTTGCTGCGCCCATGTGCCGGGGTTTGGATAATGGCCTTGTTGCCAGTATTTATGAATGCGAAAATAATCGTTTATTTCCCAAGCATCAATCACCGGACAGCGTGTGGCATATCCTTTCACTCCATGTGCCATGACAATGGTGGATGCCTTTAAACTACACCCTCTAACTTCTTTGTCATGATCCGAACAACTGGCGCAGTCATAATTGACTTGCTGTTGTATGATTGCGCCTACTATTTTTTTTCTTCTTCGTCACCAAAACCATTTACATTAAGTGCAACATTGCCCAATTCTTCCACAATGCCCAAACGGGCTAATTTATCCATCGTGGTGTCTGACAATCGATTGCGTTCAATCTTAATCTTAAAAGGTAAATTGTCGGCTTTTTTAAGCGAATATCGTAGCGCATCGGCCGTTAAACCAAATAAATTGGTTTTAATTTCTTGACCATCACCGCCCAAATCAAAACTAATGTGCTTATCTTTTATTTCTGCAAACTTCATAAAAGAAATCGTGCCTATGTGAAACACCGTTGGTTGCTCACCCTCAATAAAACTTAAATGCTTTATGTCGTGTGAGTCCTTATAAGCTTCAATATCAGAATTGTTTTGATCGATGGCAGGATCATCCACTGAAACTGCCTCAATAACTTCATTACGATCAATCGCTTTAAATGCCATTACGAAACAGTACCTTTAGTTAAAGTACCATCGCCTGCGCCTGAAAAACTAAAAGCGATTAGGCCATCTGCACTGGCTTCAATTGACACTTCGCTCAATTTAATAGTGCCGGTAAATTCATCATCACCAGTAGTGTCGCCCTCTGCTCTTAATGCAATAGCATAAGAAGCGTCGCCGGTTAATACTTCATCCACCACCGCAGTCTGATAAGTATCGTCCGGATCGTAATTGCCCGAACCATCAACTGACCAACCTTTAGTGGTTGCTGTTGTTGATGTCCAAGCGTTGCCGAATGAATTAAACTGCTCATTGTTTTGGGTAATGTTTAAAGTGAACGCAGTAAGTTCACCAATTTTATTACCTGACGAATCTCTAAGTGATCCGCTGTATCCTGTTACTGTTGCCATTTTTATTTACTCCTAGCTGATTAAGGTTGTTACATCTGTTTTATCTACCCTGTATAGGGCAGAGAACCGCATAGTCATTAAGCCAACGGGTTGCTCTTGCTCACCGGATAACTCAATCTCTAATCCATTAAATTCAAAATACTTACACTTGCCATCTAATGTGGTATCACCCGATGCAAAAAGTGCCGTTTCAACTTCTGCTGAAATCGTGTCTAAAGTTTTGTCCACATTCGCTGTGGCTTTTGCCCTTGCTTCAACCACAATATTTAGCAAACGATGTTGATTGGTTGAGCCAAAAGTTACGTTGTCCAAATCATCGCTTGATTGTTCATCGTGCGTATAAATAGCCAATGCTGGCAATGTCTTATGATTGTAAACTCGGCTGATATAAACGCTCGATCCCGTTGTTGATAAACCCGTTAAAAGGGTTTTCATTTTGTCGCGTATTAATTGCCTTACATGAGCCATTATTGCGCCTCAAGTATTAATGAAGTCAAGCCTGTGCCGTCCGGTTGAATGCCAATAACTTCATAAGAAGTAGATTTAACACTCAAAGAATCACCGTGATCAATTGTGCTTACGTCTGATTCATCACAAACAAATACCGGTCTTACACCCTCGATGCCGTGTACTTCTACAAATTGGTTATCGAAGATTCCAGCCACAGTGGATGCACCGATGGTGGCATTGTCTGCCATCTCAGTTGCATCTAAAAATTCTGACAAATCCTCGGTAAACATAATTAATTATTTCTTTGATTTTTTTTTAGCTTTTGAGGCTTGTGCCTTATTGCTAAGAATTAGTTTGGCTGCTAAATTTGCATCCACATCTACGACCTCGCCTTTAGCGATGTCTTTGCCTTTAATGCCGACTGATGTTAATAATTGTATTTTCATAATTTTGTCCTTTAAAAGAGTGCTGAGGCATAACCCCAGCACTTAACAACAACTTAATATTAAGTTATTGCGTCCTGCATTGCTGCAAAGCTTTCTGCATGTCTAACCGCAATATCAACGTCTTGTAATGCAACCACACGAACCGTGCCTGATGCAGAACCTGTTGAGGTATCGATATTAATATCGATGCCACCCCAAGTACCAATAATTAGATCATTCCAATTACCGAATAAGATTGCTGATAAACCAGTGCCTGAGCCTTTAGTAAGGTTTGACGGTACTTGGTTTGATACGGCTGCGTTGTAACCACGTAGCGTGTTACCCTCGCCCCAAACGTACTGACCAGTTGATGATGCTTTCTCAGTTTGTAACAACTTACCACGAACAGAAGCATTAGTTAAGTAACCCAATGCGCCCATGTCTGCGTTGTCAACCGATACTGCTGATTCAAGATCAACAATGTCTGCCCAATCCGGTGCTGCACCATTCGTGCCACCTGCTACTGCGCCGATGCCTGATACATTTAAAATACCAGTCGGTTGATTAGATGAACCCGAACCATTGATCGCTGCGCGGTCAATTTCAAGTGCTAAAGTTGTTGCCAACTCGCTACGGATAAATGCTTCAACATCCATAGATGATTGAAGTAATAAACGGCGTGAAACGTCAGAGAATGCACCCACAGTTGATGGTGATAAAGTTACCTGATCGAACGCTGGCTGTGATTCTGTTACCGCGCCACTTTCAGCTACCCAGTAAGAAGTTGCACCGCCAGTTTGACGTGGAATAGCAATGTTGCCAACCAAATCATTCATCATTGTCGCGCCCAAACCAACAACGCTCATCTTGTTACGAAGCATATCGATGAACGAACCTGATAATAAATCAGTAGAAACCGTGTGGCCACCTGCTGTTGAAGTTGTTACGTTCAAATCACGCATTAATACGTCAGTTGGAATGTAAAAACCTTGTGCGCGTTTGCCTAATTTACCAGCCATAGAATCAGAAGCTTCACGTTCAAAGCCTGCATCGTTCCAATTGCCAGTAACCAAAGCATTCACCGCACGTACGATTGAGAAGCTGTC
>JABGOT010000036.1 GCA_018648985.1 Candidatus Ruthturnera sp. | reverse complement strand
TCTTCCTTTAGCTTGCCCGCCACAATACCAACAATACCTTCGTGCCAAGTAGGATCAAACAAGCTTAGGGCGAATTTACCTTCTGAGACGTCTTGAGCATCGACAATGGCTTGCGCCTCATCTTGGATTCGGGCTTGCTCCTCTTTGCGTTTTTGATTAAATGCTTCAAGCTCTTGAGCGTAGCGCCTAGCATCGTTCATATCATCTGTTAATAAACACTTGATACCACGAGAAATATCACTCAAGCGCCCTGCTGCATTAAGACGTGGGCCTACGGCAAAACCAAGATCGCTGGCTTGCAAAGTTTGCGCTGGCCTATTTGCAATTTCAAGCAATGCCAAAATACCTGGAGTGCATTGTTTTTGCTGAATACGTTTAATACCTTGGTCAATTAAAATTCTATTATTTTGATCAAGTTTAACAACATCTGCCACTGTGCCTAATGCAACTAAGTCTAGTACCTGGCGAAGATCGGGCAGAGGAATGTTGTTATTAGTAAAATAATCACCCTTATGAAGATGACTTTTTAAAGATGAAAATAAGTAAAAACACACGCCAACACCGGCTAAATTTTTGCTTGGAAAATCACAACCTTTAAGATTGGGATTGATAATGGCGTCAGCCACTGGCAAAGAATCACTTGGTAAGTGGTGATCGGTAATAATGACATTAATACCTGAGTCCTTGGCCAGTTGTGTGCCATCAAAGCTAGAGATGCCGTTATCAACGGTGATGATTAAATCAGGTTGTTTCTCCTTAATAGCCAGATCAACAATTTCTGGGCTAAGACCATAACCATGCTCGAACCGATTTGGCACTAAGAAATCAACCTGTTTAGCGCCCATCATTCTTAATGATTTCATTGCAACCACACTGGCTGTTGCGCCATCAGCATCAAAATCGCCAATAATTAAAATGCGTTTTTGCTCGGTTAATGCTTGCTCTAATAATGACAAGGCTTTGTCTAATTCAGAAAAATTGGGCCTTAGAAGATCTGAAAGTGTTAATGACAATTGTGATTCTGCCAAGCCTCTGGCGGCATAAATTTTCTTTAAAAAAACTGGAATGTCTTGGGAATAAGACGCAAATAAAGTTTGGTCTATCGCCCTACTTAGCATTGCTTACAGCACGAATGTACGAATCAAATGATTTGTCACTACCATTTGTACCGCCATAAAAAAATGGCACATCAATCGCCACACTGTCATCATGGGTATGGCTCATTGAAGTCCAGTAAGGTTGTGACTGTGTATTAGGAAAATATTTTAGATTGATTAATGGATTATCATCGTTGTAAACCAATAATGCCGTTAGTTCAGATTCACTTGGCAAATGCCAATTAGACGATTGGCATAAGCTGCCTTTATTTAGCGCTTGGATAAAAGCCTGTGTATTACAACCCTTGCCCCATTGGCAATTACGACTGTATTCGCCACCTTCTACACCAGAATTACCATCAAACCAAGTGTAGGTACTTTGGGCATCTTGTAAGCTTTTTTTGCTAACTTTAACCTCCCACATTAGCTGGGATTTGTCGTCCAAAACACAAGACCATTGTTTTGCATCATCTGCCAACAAAACACCTTCATTTGAGACTTTAATCAACTTAGCGTTAACTAAGGTACTAAAACATAAGGAGATAAACAATAAGGTAATTTTATTCATTGACTAATTTTGTTATTTTGTTGGCACTGGCTGGTGCCATATTAAGCCCGTTACGAAAATGCCCGGTATTAATAAATAAATTTTGATAACTTTCATCTTTGGCCACAATCACTTTGCCTGAGCGACTGGCTGGTCTAAAGCCTGACCAATGGTATTCAATTTCAGCATTTTTAAGTGCCGGTACATGCTGCCAAGCAAATTCATGAAGGCTTTGTTTAGTTTGGTCATCAATATCACGATTAAAACCAACCTCTTCCATGGTCGAACCAATGAGTATTTTACCATCGGCTCTGGGAATTATATAGCGACCCTGATTAAGAATAACATGAGGGATCTCACCCACTTGGGCTTTAAGTACGATCATCTGCCCTTTCATTGGGAAGATTTCATCTTTCAAGGTTAGCAACTGCTCACTCCAAGCGCCAGCACAAGTAATAACTTTATCAGCTAAAAAATCACTTTTTGACGTGTGTACACCTAGCACTCTATCCTCTTTAGTTATAAGGTTTTCAACTTGCGTATGCTCAACAATCTTAACGCCTTTTTGGATAATATCTGCCTTTAACGCCTGTAATAAACGAGGATTTCTAACGCTTGCTACATGGGTGAATAAGGCGCCATCAACATGACGATCATAACCAATATGATAGCGCTTCATCCATGCTTTAGCTTCAGACGATTCAAACTCATCCATCATCAATAATCCAGATTTTTGATACTGAGGATCAACACCACTAGAATGGTGCAAATCATCACACAATGCTTCATAAATAGCTTGAGATTCAAAACTTAAATCATTGGTTAGGTCGTCATACTGCCAAGGATAAAGTGGGCTAATAATGCCGCCACCTGCCCATGAGGATTCTTTACCGCATTCGCGCTGATCTATCAAAGTTACCTCTGCACCTGAGATCGCCAACATGCGTGCACTCATCATACCAATAATGCCGCCGCCAATAACGATGCAATCACTCATGATTTTTTCATATCAGAAAATAATAGCAGTGCAACACCTACACTGATTAAGATATCCGCCACATTAAATATCGGCCAATAAAGCGTTTGATAATGAAGATCAATAAAATCAATCACAAAGCCTAGAAAAAAACGATCAATCAAATTTCCCACCGCGCCCGCTAAAAGAATAGACAGTGCGCTGAGTTTTAACACTTGATCTACAGCTACTCGACGCATCCAGACCATAATAGCAATACTAGCAATTATTGAAATGCCAGACAATGCATATCGTTGCCAACCTGATTGGTCAGCCAAAAAACTAAAAGCTGCACCGTAATTGTGCACGTGCGTTAGGCTAAAAAATTCATTAACAACAATAGAATTGTTAGGTTTTATATAACCGTAGACCAATAATTTTGTCACTTGATCTAACAATATTAATAATAAGGATAAAAAGAAATAATACTTAACTTTACTCATGTGCGCCTAAAACGGTAAATAACGCCTAATAACATTAGCACCAAAATAATCATCGGCCACCACACTACTTGATTGTGTTTTTGGCGAAAATCCTCTCTTAACTGAGGGTTGATACGTAAATATTTTAATGTGTTTCTTGCCATTGC
>JABGOT010000092.1:11125-22160 GCA_018648985.1 Candidatus Ruthturnera sp. | reverse complement strand
TGATTTGTAATCAGTAGGTCACCAGTTCGAGTCCGGTCTTCGGCACCATATTCAAACCCAGCATGATTTTTTCATGGTGGGTTTTTTTATGTTTGCTTTAGTTTGGGATGGATAAAAAATATTTATCAGTCAAAGTGTAATTAAGGGCTATAGCTTTGTAACCGGTAAATGTTTTTCGCTTGAGGTTTTAATGGCTTGTCGCTGTGCTTTAGAAAGTAAGTTTATATTGGGGAATAAGTCTCTGTCCTCAGCCCGAGTGTGTGCTTTTAATAAAGTTCCAAATTCTGCTAATAGCTCATGCTTGTCTTTAAGTGCTATCGCCATTTGGTAAAGCTGTTGGTGTTCTTTTGTTAGTTGTTCGCACAGGATGTTTAATGTGGCAGATTTTTGTTTCAAAGGGGCGAATATTGTCACTTCCTCTGTTTCAAAGTGCGCTTGAAAAGAGGATCCAAATGTTTGTGCAATTTCTAGACATAGCACTTTAATATTTGCTATATTTTTGCTTTTAGCTGTATTAACCGCCTTATTACCTAATGACAAAGAAAGGTGGTGTTCACGCGCTAAAATTAACAGTTCTTCTGCTATTTTCATTACCCAAACTGCCCATCAACCCTTGCTTTAAAAAACATGGGTGTGTAAATAATTAGGAAAAATACAAAAGCAACAATCCATAAAACCTGTGAGATAAAAATCCATTCAACATAATGCTCGATATCAAATGCGACCATCAGCACACGAAAAACAAAAGATAAGCCCAATAACACAAACATAGTGCTCAGTCTCTTTGGTGGATCGAATACATTGCGTCCTGTGTGCCCTAGGCTGACGCGTGCCATCATGCTTAATACCATAAGCGCTAGGCCAAAAGCAAAGGCGTGGATATCAAGATTAGGGCCAATATTAACAAAATAGCTGATAACGTTAATAGCAAAGCCTAGTGTTAAAAAACCATAAGCCAGGTAAATGCTCCAAAGCAATGGTTTTTGCCAAATTTTTGGATGATACCAATTAAACATTCGTAGTGCATGAGTGATAAATAAAACTCCTGCAATGACTGTGCTTAATGGGCTGGAAAAAAATATTTCGACAGTCATAAAGGCTAGGAATAAAAATAAACTAGAGAGATCTAAAAATTTAGAGTTTTTTAGTTCTGTATCCAGTCCTAGTCCACGTTCAATGAAAAATGGCAACAACCTTCTGGACATCATAAATAACAAACTAATAATTAAATAGAAACCAAGATAAATACCCAAATATACGCCTTGATCAAGTATGCCTAATAAGCCTAAATAAAATAAAATATGAGCAATTGCCAAGAGCACAACTTTGGCAACAATACCTAGGTTGTTCCAATTTTTAGCCCTGGTAATTGGATAGGCAATTGCCATGCTGGCAAACACCAAAAAAGCACTGTCGATAATTGCCTGATAGACAAGATACTCATTGGCAACAAAAGGCAAGAAGCGCCCTGATACCCACAAGATGAGCAGTGCCAATAATGATTTGTTGTAAATGGTTTGTACACCAGTCCAATTTTTACTGGCCGTTAGTAAAAAACCAACCGTAACGGCTGAGGCGTAAGCAAACACCATTTCATGTGCGTGCCAATCAATAGGGTTGGCGTTATTGATCAAAATCAATGAGGGGTAGAACACCATCCACATTAACATTGAAAATACAGCAACAACACCCGTTGCAAAGAAAAAAGGCCTGAAGCCTAATCGTAGAAAAGGAACAACCCTGTGGTTGGTGTCTTGATTAAGGTTAATCATATTTCAAGAGGTTGCCTGCAAATCCTTTCCTGTGTTTATGTTGTTTTCTCAATAAGCATTCTACTTTAATTAATACCCAATGATTTTTCAATTATTTTCTTCATTTGTCCGTTTAGCTCATTGGCAGCTTTATTCATTGCTTCATTTTCAAAATGCTTGAGTGTATAAGCATAGTTTTCAATGACCACCACTACTTTCTTATCACTCCTTTCCATAATGGTTGCTCGCAGAGGTAGAATTAAGCCTAGGCGTTGATCAATTTTTACAAAATCTATGACATTGTCAGCATTAAAGAAACGAACAATAACTTGTTTTCTGTCATCTTGATTTTGTATTAAGTGTCTTGATGGGTATAGTTCAAAGTCATATGCAGCAGCGCCTTGTTTTAGCTTGTTGATTGTGTTCATCATGTTTTCACCACTTTCATAAACAAATGACAAAGGTGAATCGTCTGGGGTTTGCCCGTCTGCCATTGGCCTTTCATGTGATCTGATGTATGCCACAATGTCGTTTGTCATCTCATCATTAAGCCTGTTGGCATGTGAGGACATTTCTGAGCTTTCAATACCATTGAGGATAATATGCTTAATCATTTGATCGCTTGCTGAATGCAAGAATGCTTGGTTGGCTAACGCAGGTGGTGAAACATTGTGGTCGTTTTGCCAATACAAATACACACCAACACCTTCACCGCCCTGTAATTTGTCACCATGACACTGCGCACAACTTATTTCGTAGTAGTATTTTCCTCTACCCCTGTTACCCGTTATAGGGGCGTCTGAATATTTGGGCGCTGACAGTCCAGAACGAAGAAACAAAATCAGGCCGTTAACTTGATCATCTGACAGGTCAAATTTAGGCATAACTCTGCCTGGTCTACCGTATTTTATGGTTTTTTTAAGGTAGTCATCCGTATGATTAGCAATAGTGCTTCTATGTAGGGGTAAGCCTAAAAAACCTTGCTGTGAAAAACCATGGCATTTTTCACAGTTGTCTTGATAAGTTTTTTTACCATCTGCAAAGCTCAATAGTGGCAATAGAAGCAATACTGTTAATATTTTAAATTTCATACAATTTCCTTTTGATTTGTTTATATGAACGTATTCTAATGTGGAAAGTTTAATATTTATTTGACTTAAGTCAAGTTTTTAAACATTAACCCGATAGTTTCTTGTAGGCAACCATAGCAAGGTGAAATATCTGGCTCAAAATTAGACATTACTAATAGACTTGTTTTATGTGTTAAACCGTGTAGCATAAGAACATTAAGCGAACTTAACTTTTGCTTAATTTAAGTAAATAACTTTAAAAGGAAAAAAATATGAAAAACGTAACAAAAGTAATTGCAATTGCAACAGTAGTGGCTTCAGCAGCGGTAACAGCAAATTGGGGCGGTAACAATTGGGGTCCTATGAGTGGCGGTAACAATATGGGTCCATTCTCAGGTGGCAACAACATGGGTCCATTTAATGGTGGTTCTAATGCTGGTCCATTCTCAGGTGGTAACAACATGGGTCCATTCGGCGGTGGCTCTAACATGGGTCCTATGAATGGCGCTCAAAACTGGGGCCCTTTCCAAGGTGGCAACAACTGGTTAAACAATACTGATTTCGGTACAAAGTTTAACACCAGCAACAAGACTGACTCAAACGCTTCTGGCGCAGCTGACGGTTCTGCTTCTGGTTCAGGTGATGCAAACGCTAAAGGTGTTGCAGATGCTTACGCTAAAGGCGCAGCAGATGCAAATGCACAAGCACAAGCTGATGCTTACGCTAAAGGCTATGCTGATGCAATGGCAACAGGCACAGCGTCTTCAGACGATACTGCTAAGTAATTTTTAAATAAATTACGCTAAAAACCACCCGAGAGGGTGGTTTTTTATTGGGTGATCGAAAAACCAAATTTTTATTAAGTTTTAGAGTCAGCTGGTTAAGGCGCAAGTTTTAATAGTGCAAAATAAATGCAAAAAACTTCCACCCCCCCATCTTTGTTTTATAATATCAACACTTGATGCTAAGCCACCTTGTAAAGCTTGGTGTCAAGACCAAATACTTTGTGGAGAGGGTGTTGGGATGGGAAAGAGAAGAATGTGAAACAGTAAAAAAGCGCCTTTATTGGCGTTTTTTTATGCCCGTTTTAAAAATTTCTGAAATTTTCTAAAAGCAGGGTTTTTGATTGCCAATTTTAGCTAAAAAACAGTATTTTTAGCCTTAAAAATGGATTTTCAACGCTTTTTCAACGCTATTTTTCTCTGATTTTGATTATTTGTTAAATTTTACTCAATAGTTAACCTATGTTATGTTGCTAAAGTGAACATAGACTTATCATGATATCCTTAGTTTAAGCAATATAATACATAAGAGCGAGAATAGGAGAAAAAACATGATGCCAGGACCTTTTGAATTAATTATTATTTTAGTAATTGTCTTGTTGATTTTTGGCGGAAAACGCCTTAAAAACATTGGTAGTGATTTGGGAGGCGCGATTCAAGGGTTTAAAAAATCGATGAAAGATGAAATAAAGCCAGAGAATAAAATTCCAGCTGCCGAGGGGTTTATTAGTGGTGTTGGCACTAATAGTGACGCATTAGCAAGTAACCACAATGCCAAAAGAGGCAACGTTGGCGTAAAGCGACCAGATCTTGATGCAATTGAAGCGGGTGATATTTAATTAGAACATTGTTGTGAAGTCTGATATTGATTTAATCAAAGATCGACTTGGAATTTTTTTTAATACTTTAAGTAAAAACTAAAGACAGAAACCTTAAAGATTGGCTGATGATAAAAATACTAATAACACTATTGTTGTTTCTTATTGCCGGTTGCGGCACCGATAGTAATCCAATTTCACGCGTGTTAAGCGCTGAAGAGGTTATTGATATTAACGGGGTTGTTTATCAGCTTGATCATTATTCTCCTTTGAATGGGCGCGTGCTTATCAAGTATAAAAACGGCAATAAAATGAAGAATATTGCCTATAAGAACGGAAAAAGACATGGCTTGTTTGTTTTGTGGCATATGAGCGGACAAAAGATAATGGAAGTAAATTATAAGGATGGCAAGGAAGATGGCCTCAGCTCCTCTTGGTTTGAAAATGGACAAAAAGAGTTTGATGTTTATTTTAAAAATGGCCAGGAAGACGGGCATGCTATCTGGTGGCATAAGAATGGACAAAAAGAGCTTGAAACAAACTACAAGGCTGGTGAAAGAGAGGGTGTTACCACTTGGTATTACTCAAGTGGCGAGAAAATGAAAGTCATGATCTACAAGAGCGGCAAAGTTGAAGGCGTGGGCACGTGGTGGGGCAAAGACGGAAAAGTAAATTTTAAGACGAGCTATATAAACGGTATAGAGGTTAAATAAACCGCGCTCTAAAGAGTGAATGTCTGATAATTATTTAGAGTCAACGGCAATAAATCCGGCAATATCAGACAAAAGATCCTCATTTAATACTTCAAGTTTTTTCTGAGAGCATTGAATCAACGCTTCTTTTTTAAATGACGAGATAACGCGTGATACATGTACTTTTGTTAAGCCCAAAATATCAGCCATGTCTTCTTGATTGAGTGGAAAAAAATCATCATCACCACCATTAGAAGCTTGCTGTTTAATACGGGTAGATATATCCATAATCAAGTAAGCCAAAGACTCTTTAGCGCTTTTTCTGCCAAGGTTTAATAAATATTGTTGATTAACACTGGTGTTGTGAGAAAGAATTTCAATTAATTTGGTGGCGATTGCTTTTTGTTCACCGATCAATTTGTCAACAGTGGCGTTGTTAATAACACAAACATCAGTTTTAGTTAATGCTTGAACGAAATAATGATAAGCATCATTACTATGCGAAAAGCCAATAGAATCACCAGGCATTGCTACTTGAAATATCTGGCGAGAGCCATTTTCTAAATAACTGCCTAAAATTAAATACCCGGAATTAATGCACAAACTGTAATTAACAGCGGTATTTTCTTGAATAATGTATTCACCAGATTGAAAATGACGTTTTTTGTCGATATAACCTTCAATAGACGCCATTTCATCATTGGTTAAATCGCCAAATATCGTGCTTTTACGCACCACGCAACTCAGGCAATTTTCAGAAATTTTGTTGTTTCCGTTACAAGACATTGTACTTCCTCAAGCTCTAATATTGGGTTATCATTATATTATTGAATTAAAACTTTACCTTGATATAAGTCAATAAAAAACTTAATGTTAACATGAGTATAGTTTTGCGGGGGGGTTTATGTAGCGCAAAAAAAACCCCAGCTGAGGGAGCCGGGGTTTTAAACCAAAAAGGTTTATTTTTGGTAAGGTTTATTTTGGTAAGGCCCTAGCCAAATGTATCATTGGTAATGTTGTCAAACCAAGAATAACCATAGTACTGCTCTCTTTCTCTTAGCTTGGCGTCAAATTTACCTGGTGTTAAACCACCTGAGCCTTTGACCTTGATGATTTTGCCATCTTTAAAGGCATAAACCATCGCCACAGAAATACCATCACCTGGTGCAATCACACTGTAACAAGTGTTGACATAAGTAGGATCTGGCGCACTCTCACCATTTAACAGTGCAACTATCGCTGCTGCAGCCACTTTACCTTCTGAATTAGCAGCATAACCTGATTTAGGTAATGGAGATTGAATTGCAGAGTCGCCAATCACGTGAATATTCTTATGAATGGTTGATTCAAACGTATCACCATGAACTGGACACCAGCCCGAATCATTTGTTAATCCAGCTGTAAAGGCGATTTTTCCTGCTTTTTGTGCTGGGATGATGTTTAGAACATCTGCTTTTACTTCATTAAAACCTGTTGTTACTGTTTTAGTTTTGACATCAACAGAGTCTAGAACATTGTCATCAGAGCCTTTAGGCGTTCCGTGCCACTCAATCATTGAGTCGTCTGTCTTGTAGCCGTAATGACGTTCCCAACCACCTGTGAATAAGCCCATTTTCGAAAATCCAGGCTTAGGATCAAGGATAATAATCTTTGATTTAGGCTTGTGATGCTTTAAGTAAAGTGCAATTTGTGATGCACGCTCATAAGGACCTGGAGGACAACGGAAAGGATTTGGCGGAGGGCAAATAGCAACGGTTCCACCATCTTTCATGTCTTTTAGCTGATTGCGTAGCATTTGTGTTTGTGCACCAGCCTTCCAAGCATGTGGAATTTCAGTGTTCGCTACATTTGCATCGTAACCTTCAATTAAGTCGTATTTAAAGTCAACACCAGGGGAAACGACACAACGATCATAAGCAAAGCTTTGTCCGCTTGCAGTTGTAACTTTTCTAGCGCGTGCATCAATGTCAGTCACCTTGTCGTGTACAACATTAATACCATGACCTCTAAGGCCACCATAACCAAACTTAATTGAATCAAGGCTACGTTCGCCACTTAAGACTTCGTTACTTGCAAAACAAGTGTAGTAATCTTTATTAGCTTCGATTAAGGTAACCTCAACTGACTTATCCATCATTCTGATGTATTTAGCAGCAACAGAACCACCCATACCACCACCAATAACAACAACTTTTTTAGTTGAGCCACCAATAGCAAAAGGTGTGTAAGCTGCCGTAGTCGCTGCAGCAGCGCCTAGACCAATTGTTTTTATAAAACTTCTTCTATTTTGTTTACTCATTAGTATTCTCCTTTATTTACCACTACCGTAGTAATTAACTAATTTGCCTAATGCATCTGGATCTTTTTTCAGCATTTTTTTCATTTTCTTTTCCATTCTCTTAGGCATATCGCGTGAACCATCGTGGAAATCAGCTAAGGTATATTTCATGAATAACTTAGAGTTACCTGATAATAATCCTGCATCATCTTCTGGCTCTGCACCAGCTTCTGTGTGACAAGAACTACAATATTTGTCATGCAATTTCGCACCTGCTCTTGCTTTTGTAGCATCGTACTTTTGGTTGATATTGGCATGAACTGGTTGGGCTGAAAAGAAGGTGGCCATTGATTCAATTTGCTCTTCAGTATAGCCTTTGGCAATTCTGCCCATAATGGTGGAAGATCTTTCATCTTCACGATAAGCATTCATTGCGCCAATTAAGTAGCCTTCTGATAGTCCAGCCAAAGAAGGGATTGCATTACCCGTACTGGCGCCATTAGTGCCGTGACAACCTGCACAAGTGTATCCTAGTGCTTCAGCAGTTGGCTCCGCTGATGATTGTACTGACAACATTAGTCCAGTAGCCAATAATGCAGATTTTGTGATTGTATTTCTCATCATAAAAAACTCCGTATTGTGTATTTAAAATTAATTCCGCTAAGCAGAATCTCCTCACTTAATAATAAAAACAAGAGTTCATCCGGCTTTTAATACTATTAAGACATCAATATACTTGCATGGCTTAAAGATGAAAATAACCTATGTTGTTTGGGCTGTAAATTAATCTATTTGATCAATTCAACCTATGTTGTTTAAGGCTAAATTGCTTGGTTATATAATCTAATCTGCACTCTTGTTTTGTTTCAGTGAATAACTTCAGTGAACACTTCTCTCCGATGCCCGGATAAGAGTGCAACTTTTTAAAATAGGAAGATTAATGAAAACCAATACTAAATATTTACCATTATTACTATGCGCTATATTTACGTTTAACCCTGCACAAGCAAAGCACGTTACTACTACGATTGTTGAGGCCGAATACCAAGATGTACGCGATGATCTTGTTGATGCCGTGAAAGGGAAAGGGCTTAATATTGCCGGTGTGTTCCATGCCAGTGAAATGCTGAGTAACACCAAAAGTGTTTTTAACTTTAGAAAAAATATTTATAAAAATGCAGAAATTATTGAATTCTGTAGTGCGGGTATTTCGCATGACATTTCAAGAGCCAATCATTTAAATATTTTACTTTGCCCATTTAAGATCGCAGTTTTTAACCTTGAAAAAGACCCTAAAAAAGTTTACGTGGTTTGGGCAGCGCCCGAGGCAATTGATGAAAAATCTAAAAAAGCCGTTTTAAAAATAGGTGGTTTGATCAGCGCCATTATTGAAGACGCTGATCTATAGGCAAGCGCTTAATCATTGATTTTTTACGCTGAAATTTTAATGGCGTTCTTTGGACAAATTGAGACACAAGCACCGCAACCATTGCATTGAGTATTGTCTAAGCTAATGTCTGGGACACCACCCATTTGTAAGCTAAAGTGAATAGCGCCCTGGTCACAAACTTCAGAGCAAGACTGACACACCACGCCTATTTTTGATAAGCAGGTATCTTTAATTTCTGCTGTGATCTGCCAGGGCTTTTCACTTAAGGGTTTGAATGCGCGATATTGACAAGCGTTGGCACATGCCTGGCAAAAGGTACACTCACCTTTTTGGAAATCAATAATTGGGAACTTGCCTGAGCCGTTGACAATAATTTTTTCTGGGCAAGAGTCCAGACAAGCGCCACAACGATTACATAAATCAGTAAAGGAATCTTCTGTGACAGACCATGGTGGCCTAATGACGGTTTTTTTGTTTGAGCCCCAACCTCCGCGAAGGAATTGTGCCCTAGTTATATTTGACATTGAAATACAAGGTAGGTTGCTTATTAAGCAATATACCTTGTAACGGGTTTAATCGTCATCAGTATTTACGTAATCACTACCAATTAAAGCCTTGTTATCAACTTGTGGAACATGGCATTGCGTACAAAAATAACGTCTTGGAGATACGGTTTTTAAACGTTTTCCAGAACGATTCATAAAGTGAGAAGCAGTCATCTTAACGGCGTCTTCTTCTCTCCAATTTTCATTACTATGACAAGCCAAACACTGGTTTTTTTTCAATGTAATTTTCATGCCTGCTGCCTTATGTGGGATTAATGGTGGCTGATCACTAAAATTACGATCAAAATCAATATCTTTAAGCCATTTTCCTACTGGTGGTACAAGTGAAAAATCATCCAGTGCATGTGTGCCTCGTAATGAACCAAGATCTATTGATTCAGTCACACTATCAACAGCATCACTCACTGCATTTTTAGCGTCTGTTGCCATATCGCTCACGGCATCCATTGCTACCGATACGGGGTTATTCCAATTGTGATCGGAACCAAAGAAACCGGCTTGAACACTGATACTTAAAGCAAAAACTGAAGCTGCTGTTATGGTTAGTAATTTATTTTTCATGATCATCTCCTTCTATGCTTTAACAATTTTAACGGGTGTCTTTTTGTAATCCGTCTCTTTAGAAAGCGGATCTGTTGCATCTAGTATTAGTTTATTAACCAAACGAGAGGCGTCAAACCAAGGCACAAAGACCAAACCCTTAGGCGGCTTATTACGACCTTTGGTTTCAACCATGGCAACTATTTCACCTCTCGAAGAGATGACTTTTGCATTCTTTCCACGTCTTAAGCCTCTAGATTTTGCATCATCTGGATGCATGTAAATAACTGCATCTGGTACTGCTCTATAAAGCTCTGGTACACGTCTTGTCATTGTGCCCGAGTGCCAGTGCTCTAATACACGACCGGTTGACATCCATAAATCAAACTCCTCATTTGGTACTTCTGCAGGTGGCTCATAAGGCGCGGTAATGATATTAGCTTTACCGTCTTTGTTGCCATAGAAACTAACATCTTCACCCTTCTTAACATAAGAGTCGTATCCTTCACGGTAACGCCACAGTGTTTCTTTACCATTGACCACTGGCCAGCGAAGACCTCTGGTCTTATGATAAACTTCAAATTCAGCTTGCTCATGGCCTTTTTTAGGACCTTCAAGCTGGAAGCGACGGTATTCTTCAAATAAACCTTTTTGAATGTAATAACCAAAGTCATCCATCTCTGAATTTTTGTAGGTATTGCCTCTGTCATCAGATACAGTTTGTTTATTGAACTTATTGACTTGTCCGTTGGCATACAAGACATCGTACAAACTCTTACCTTTGTATTCTGGATTTTGTGCCAACAACTCATCTGACCAAGCATCATCAGTTGTAAATCTCTTAGAGAATTCGGCCAATTGCCATAGATCTGACTTGGCTTGTCCTGGCGCATCAACTTGTTGACGCCAGAACTGAGTACGTCTTTCAGCGTTACCATAAGCACCTTCTTTTTCTGCCCACATTGCTGTTGGTAGAATAAGATCAGCTGCTTGTGCTGATACTGTTGGGTATGGGTCTGATACAACAATAAAGTTGTCAGGATTTCTCCAACCCGGTAGCATCTCATCGTTAATATTAGGGCCTGCTTGCATATTGTTATTACACATTACCCAATAAGCATTTAACTTGCCATCTTTAAGGGCTCTAG
>JABGOT010000092.1:0-11025 GCA_018648985.1 Candidatus Ruthturnera sp. | reverse complement strand
TTGTTATTACACATTACCCAATAAGCATTTAACTTGCCATCTTTAAGGGCTCTAGATTGTGCAACAGCGTGTAAGCCTTTTTTGCCTGGAATTGTGCCTTCTGGAAGTTTCCAGATTTTTTCGGCAAAATCACGATGTGATTTTTTCATAATAACGTAATCTGCAGGTAGGCGGTGAGCGAATGTACCAACCTCACGTGCAGTACCACAAGCCGATGGCTGGCCTGTTAATGAGAATGGGCCATTGCCCGGCTCAGAAATCTTACCGGTTAATAAATGCACGTTGTACATTAGACCGTTTACCCAAACACCACGAGTATGTTGGTTAAAGCCCATTGTCCATAGAGAAACAATCTTCTTATCTGGATCAGCGTAAAGCTTGGCTAAGCGCTCTAATTTTTCTGCTGGAACACCTGAGATTTCTACTGCTTTTTCTAATGTATAAGGTTTGAGTGATTCCTTATACTCTTCCCAGCTAATTTTAGTAAGCTTGCCCTTGTTGGCATTTTTAGCATTTTTTTGTAATGGATGATCGCCTCTTAAACCATAACCAATATCAGTTGGTGTTTTATTAAAGTTAACGTGTTTTTTAAGAAACTCTTTATTGTAAGCTTTGTTTTCAACAATGTAGTTAGCAATATAGTTAAGAATTGCTAAATCAGACTGTGGATTGAATACTATGCCGTTATCTGCTAAATCAAAAGAACGGTGTTCAAAGGTTGATAACACGTGCACTTCTGTATTTGGCTTGGTTAGGCGAGTGTCTGAGATACGCGACCATAGGATTGGGTGCATCTCTGCCATGTTTGAGCCCCATAATACAAAGGCATCACCATGCTCGAAATCATCATAACAACCCATCGGTTCGTCTGAGCCGAAGGCACGAATAAAGGCGCCTACTGCTGAGGCCATACAGTGACGTGCGTTAGGATCAATGTTGTTTGATCTAAAACCTGCTTTGAATAATTTAGAAGCAGCATAACCTTCCCATACTGTCCATTGGCCAGAACCAAACATGCCCACACGAGAAGTTAGTTGGTCTGCAGGCTTGCCTTTGTTTTCTTCTTTAGATACTTTAAGAGCGGCTTTGAATTTGTCCTCCATAATGTCGAAGGCTTCATCCCACGATACTGGAGCGAACTCACCATTTTTGTCGTATTTGCCATTTTTCTTACGTAAGAGAGGCTGAGTTAAGCGGTCTTTACCATACATGATTTTAGATAAAAAATAACCCTTAACACAGTTAAGACCTTTGTTTACTGGCGCATCTGGATCACCTTGTGTGGCGACAACTTTTCCATCTTTAGTACCAATTAATACCGAACAACCTGTGCCACAAAAACGACAAGGGATTTTGTCCCATCTGACTTCGTTGTCACTTTGATTGGCAAGCGCAATACCTGGGAGTGTTACTCCTGCTGTAGCTGCTGTTGCGCTTATTGCACTATTTTTTATGAATTCTCTTCTTGTAATGGCCATTTATTTCTCCTCGCAAATAATAAAAAACATCAATCTATCGATGTGAACTTACTACTCTAACCATCTGTTAAGTAGTTTTCATTAACATAGGTTATGTTTGTATTTATTTAGTTGTGTTTTTGTTAAAACGAGTACTGTAAGAAAAAACGTCTGGCTCACAAATATCAATACAACGACCACAATTGGTGCAATTCCCATCTAGGATAATGCTGCTACCCTGGCCTTTTAGCGCGGGCTTGATAATTTGAGATTCTGGACATACAGAAAAACACTCTAAACAATCGGTGCACTTATCTCTGTCCTTGGCATTTACCCGAATAAGAGAGCCTTTTCCTAATAAAGAATAAAAGGCACCGACTGGACATAGGCGTGAACACCAGCCTTTATTAACCACTAAAAAATCAAATAAGAAAATAAGCGCAATCAATCCCCAACCGAAACTCATGCCAAAAATAATGCCGCGATGCAAAATAGAAACTGGGTTAACCAATTCCCAAACAATACTGCCAGTGACAAAAGCCAATACAAAGCTCATTGCCAAAATCCAGTAACGTGTTTTGCTGGCTATGCCACCACCTTTATTTTGAATACCTAATTTACAACGTAGCCAATTAGCAGTATCGGTCACAATATTAACTGGACACACCCAAGAACAAAATACTCGCCCACCAACGATCAAATAAAATACAACAACAATCAGCGCGCCAATCAGCGCATCTTGTGTAATGGAATGCCCTGTAAAAAAAGATTGCATTAATACATAAGGATCAGTCAGCGGTAAAGTATCTAGTGTTAAGCTTGAGGTTAGATTGCCTTTAACAATCCAAATGCCAAACCAAGGGCCTAGCAAAAATAAAAACAAAATACTCAGCTGAGAAATCCGACGCATAACCAAGTATTTGTTGGCACCTAGCCAGCCTTTGGATTTTTGTGCATCTATGCCTGTTTTCTGGCAAATATTGATTTTTTTCTTCATTTGCTTTTAATATCAAACAGTGGATTAAACTTATTAAGCGATTCTAGTGCGTTGTCTAAAGTTGACTCAACTTTAATATCAGTAAGGCCCTCGCCTTGTAAGTCGTATTTTTTGCCTTCTGGAAGGTTGTACTTATGTTCAATATCTGGTGACACTAAAGATTGCCCTGATTTTTGTTTTTCTTCCCAGCCGAGTTTGTAGCTATCTTGTCTCTTACCCATGGCAAGCTTAGTTGGGAGTACTTTGATAACAGCCTCTTCCATAATGCAGGCTTGTTCGCACTTGCCACAGCCTGTGCAATGATCGTAGTTTACAATTGGGATGAATACAGCATGTTTGCCACTGCGTTTATTGTGTCGCATTTCAATAGTAATTGCTTTGCCGCGTATTGGGCAAACGTTATAACAGACTTCGCAACGCAATCCCTGATAAGCAATGCAGCCTTTTGTGTCAACAATACGAGCTAATCCCATCTTGGCCTTATTAATATCAGTAAGGCTTTTGTCCAGTGCGCCTGTTGGGCAGGCTTTAACACATGGGATGTCGTCACACATTTCACAGCCTGCTTCTCTGGCAGTAAAAAATGGCGTACCTAGGGCGACATCATCTTCAAGCGTTGCCAAACTTAGTGTGGGGAATGGGCAATCATTCACACACAATCCACAACGCACACAAGCAGAGATAAAGTCTTTTTCTTTTAAAGCACCCGGTGGACGTATAGCCTTTGCGGGTAAAGAGTAAGAATACTTTGAATAGCTTAGTAAGCCAGTTGCGATTAGTGTGGTGGTGGTGGCTAGCCGGGCCGAGTTTATAATAAATTCTCTACGAGAAATGGCCATGTTAAATTCCTAAACTGGCTCTGAGTGTTGGTAAGTTAAGATAGTTGATATAACCCCAGGAACCTCATTAAAACCATCGATGATATCCATAATCTGGCCTTTTTCATCTTTTTCAATAGTAATAATTAAGCGATTGGTTTTAGTAATGTAATGGACATTGACGCCATCAATGGTATTAATATTTTCTTTTATTTCTTCTTCTTTGCCTTTAGTCGCATGGACCAGAACACCACAAATATCAATTGTTTTTTCTTCTTTTGTCATTTGTCTTTTAATATAATAAAATTAGAATATTTAATTATATTAAGCGCTGTGTTTTTTAAAAACAACATAGGTTGTTTTTAGGCGGCTAAAAAAGTATTTTTTTAACTAAAAATACAATGGCTACCAGAATGATCACACCCAGGGATTTTTCCATGGTTTTAGGGCTGTATTTGAATGAACCAAAGTAAGAGCCAAGAAAGCCACCAATGATGACAGCCCCGATTAATGGCAGATAGTTGGTCAAATCTATTGCATTATATTGCAAGCGTGAAACAAGTCCAGAGAGTGAGACTGTCCAAACAAATATTGCACCTGTGGCAGCGGCTTCTTTTTGGTTGCCAATGCGCAACATAATAATTAATGGTACTAAGTATATGCCACCACCAATGCCGACGATACCTGCAACAAGTCCAAGCACAGAGCCTGCGACTAAAGACGCCAATATTTTTTGTTTTTGGCTAAGGATTATCTCAAAGCTTGTGTCTTCCCAAAGATAAATGCGCATGGCAACTATAACTAACGAAGCCAACAACACCCACAGAAAAACCTCTTTTGGTAAAGACAGTGCGCCACCCAAGTAGGCAAAAGGAATGGCCGAGATTAAAAATGGCAGAATAATGCGCATTTTCCCGTGTTTATTGCGTAAAAAATTAAAACTACTAATGGTAGAAACAAACAGGTTAAGCGAAAGTGAAACCATTGGAATAGCAAGCGTACTCATTCCTGCAATGGCCATGAGTGCCGTATAAGATGATCCACCACCCATGCCAACGGATGAATAGATAAAAGCAACCACAAAAAACAATAGCGCTAAAAGTGTTGTAAAATAAGGCGTGATTTCCATGTTTGCCCATTATATGGGAATTAATATTGACCGGATTGATTTAAATCAACACAACAAGCGTGAAATTAAAACTAAAATTAGACTATGAATAAAATAGTTGTACAGCCCCAAGATTTTGACCTCAATGCTGAAGTGTCTTTGGCTAGAGGTACTGATAGTAATATTGGTGCGGTGGTTAGTTTTGTTGGCACTGTGCGAGATCTGGAGGGTGAATCTATCCAAAAGATGACACTAGAGCACTACCCCGGCATGACCGAAAAAGCACTGGAGTCTATCGCCAACCAAGCTAAAAATAGGTGGGAGATTGGCAATATCACCATTATTCATCGTGTGGGTGATTTGCAAATTAATGATCAAATTGTATTGGTTATTACCACCAGTACACACCGTCAATCGGCTTTTGAGTCTTGTGAATTTATTATGGATTATTTAAAAACGCAAGCACCTTTTTGGAAAAAAGAACACACTGAAAATGAGAGTAAGTGGGTAGAAGCCAAGGCTAGTGACAACAAGCAAAAAGACCGTTGGCGTTAATCTGCATCAGCAAAATCTTGCGGTGAATTAAGATTGATAAAAATATCTGGCTGATCTGAAAAATCAACCTTAAGTGCGTTGTTATTTTCAAGCCAAAGACCAAATTTACGCCCACCTGTTTGTAAAAACTTATCTAAATTATCTTTTAAAGTAATATTAATGAGTGAGTAGGTTGGGTGAATTTTATCGCCATTGCTAGCAACACAAATATCTACTTCATTTTGCTGCATTGATTGAATTAGTCGTTCAAGCAATAGGCTACTAACAAAGGGTCCATCACAAGGCAACACCAATAAATACGGAGTATTAGCAAAGTGCATTGCTTTAGAAATACCGGCGAGTGGCCCCTGAAAATCTGCCAAATCATCGGCAATGACAGTGCCAAACTCTTGATAAAGGTCAAGGTTTTTATTGGCGCTCACCAATATACTATTAACATTTTCGCTAACAACATTAGTCACATAACTGATTAAGGGTTTGTCTTTAAACAGAATCAGGCCCTTGTTTTGTCCGCCCATACGGGTGGCCCGGCCTCCTGAAAGGATAACGGCAGTAACGTCTTTTTTGGTTATACTTTTCATGTGAGTATGTTGTTATCGACAAATATATAAGCCGTATGATACAATCAAACAGATAATTTTAATTATAAAAAATAGACCGTACATTTATTATGAAACAACAACAAGCTGATTGTGCCTGCGACGAAATACCGCAGTCATTGATTTCTACCAGTGAAGCTCTAGCATTGTTGATTGGCTCTGCAAGGGTCATAAATACTACCCAAATGGTGATGCTTGATGATGCTCTCGATAGAGTTTTGGCTACCGATGTACGCGCCACTATTAATGTACCTGGTTTCGATAATTCTGCGATGGATGGCTATGCACTTCATTTGCAAGAGGATCAACTTGGTGTTGCTGGCGGTGTGGCGTTTGAAATTACCGATCGTATCCCTGCAGGCAGTATTGGTAATGTGCTGGCACCTGGTTGTGCAGCACGTATCTTTACCGGAGCCCCTGTACCAGAAGGCGCCAATACTATTATTATGCAAGAGGAGTGTGAGCTAATTGAGAAAGGCTCGAAGATTGAGATTTATCGTCCAATAGCCTATAACGAAAACATCAGACCGATGGGTAATGACATCCAATCTGGTTCGGTTATTTTACAAGTTGGTTTAAAACTACAACCACAAGCGATCGCTTTAGCTGCATCGGTTGGTGTTAATGTTTTAGAAGTATTTAATAAAATTAAAGTCGGTGTATTTTTTACTGGAGATGAATTAGTCGAGCCTGGAAGGGCGCTAGAAGCAGGGCAGATTTTTAATTCTAACCGTTATTCTTTGGTGGCACTTCTCAACAAATTGGGTTGTGAGGTTGTTAATTTAGGCAATGTGGAAGACACACTTGATGCAACGTGTAGCGCATTGGAAAGACTCAGTGCTGAGTGTGATTTAGTTATAACTACTGGCGGTGTTTCTGTTGGTGAAGAAGACCATGTTAAGCCTGCTGTAGAAAAACTGGGCGAACTAAGTTTATGGCGTATTAAAATGAAACCTGGAAAGCCACTTGCATTTGGTAATGTGGGTGATTCTGCATTTATTGGCCTACCAGGAAACCCTGTATCGGCAATGGTGACTTTTTTACTTTTTGCACGCCCTTTTATTAAAAAGATGCAGGGTGTAAGTGATTATCTCAATACCACAGTTAGAGTTGAGGCAAATTTTGATTGGCATCGCTCTAAGCCTAGGCGTGAATTTATACGTGTGTGTCTTGATCATAACACTGCACCTGCAAAAGCTAGCCAATATCCAAAGCAAGGCTCTGATATTCTGTCTTCTATGGTTTGGGCAGATGGCCTAATAGAAATTCCTGAAAAAACAACTTTTAAATCAGGTGAAATTTTGAATTTTTACCCCTTATCCGAGATGATGCTATGAGCGAATTAACCCACGTCAACACCAATGGCGAAGCCAATATGGTGGATGTATCCAGCAAAGATACCACCACGCGTATTGCCAAGGCAACTGCCAAAATTTTAATGAAAGCTGAAACGCTTAAAAAAATCAAAGATAATGATTTTAAAAAAGGTGACGTCTTAGCAGTTGCGAGAATTGCCGGCATTATGGCGGCAAAGCAAACGCACCATTTAATCCCAATGTGCCACAGCCTAAATCTATCAAAAATTAGTGTTGAATTTGAATTCATTGAGTGCGGTGTACAAATTACAACGATGGCCAAACTTAATGCACAAACTGGCGTAGAAATGGAAGCACTTACTGCTGCAAGTATAGCGGCGCTAACCATTTATGACATGTGCAAGGCTGTTGATAGATTTATGCGTGTCACTGATGTGCAACTACTAGAAAAACAAGGTGGTAAATCAGGGTTTTGGAAGCTTGAAGATCATGAAAAATAAACTGATTGATAAGTTTGGTCGCGAGATCAGCTACCTTAGAATCTCGATTACCGAGCATTGTAATTATCGCTGCTTTTACTGTCGAGATGCTGAGCACACACCTAATTGTAAGCGTGAAGACATTCTTAGTTATGAAGACATTCAGCGCATTGTTAGGCTATTTGCCGAACTTGGTATTAGCAAAGTTCGCGTTACAGGTGGTGAGCCCTTGTTACGCAGAGGTATTGTTAAAATTGCAAAATTAATCAGTAGTGTTGATGGCATTACTGATGTGCCACTTTCCACCAATGCACACCTACTAGGCAAGTTTGCTGACAAATTGTTTAAAAATGGCATTAACCGAGTTAATATCTCAATCGACTCTCTTATCCCTGAACGCTTCAAAGAGATTACGCGCGGTGGCGATATTGCTGAAGTAATGAATGGCATTGATGAGGCAATCAAAGCTGGCATGAGCCCTATCAAGCTCAACGTAGTTGCTATGCGCGGTGTGAATGACGATGAAATAGAATCTTTAATTGATTTTGCGATTGACAAAGGCATTGACATCCGTTTCATTGAAACCATGCCTATTGGTAATGCAGGCATCGAGGCTAGCGCTCAACACATCAGTGAGAAAGAATTACTCTCAAAAATTACCCAACATTTAAAAGGCAAACTAACGCCAATCGCTTCCTCTAAAACTGACGGCCCAGCCAGTAGTTTTAAGATTGATAACACTCAATCTAGTGTTGGTGTTATTAGCGCAGTGTCTAACCATTTCTGTCAGACTTGTAATCGTGTCAGACTTACCGCAAAAGGGGATTTGATTTTATGCCTTGGGCAAGAAGACTCTATTTCACTAAAAGATGCTGTACGCTCAGATTTGAGTGATGAGGCGATTAAAGCTATGATCATGAATGCTATTAATAAAAAACCAGAGAAACACGTGTTTAATTCTGTTGTTGATAATATCAGCAACAGGCAAATGGCGGAGATTGGCGGATGAAAGTACTCTACTTTGCTTCACTAAAAGAAACCACAAAGGTCTCTGGTGAGGATATAACCATTAGTAGTGGTATGACTGCCGGTGAGTTGCGCTCATTGTTGGTGGAAAAATATGGTGACCACTATTTTCCGAATAATATTTTGTGTGCAGTTAATCAAGAAATGGCTAATGCTTCAACGGTTCTTACAAACAGCGATGAAGTGGCTTTTTATCCGCCTGTTACTGGTGGTTAGAGCAGGTCTTCAAATGGGTTTTTATCTCTAAAACTTGCGACTGAAATAGCCACAATCAATAAAATTAAAGAGTTAAAAAATATTGGAATAACAACAAACATATAGCCAAGCTGGTGAATGGCTTGACCGCCAATAATTGCTGTAACTGCGCTGGCACCACCAGGTGGATGCATGCATTTCAATAAATGCATAACCACTAAAGCAAGTGGTATTGCAACTGAGGTTGACAACAAAGTATCAGGAATCAAATAATAACAACTAACACCCACAATGGCTGATACGGTATGCCCGCCAATTAAATTCCAGGGTCGTGAAACAGGCGCATGAGGCAGACCAAACATAAGCATGGCAGAGGCACCAGCAGAGGCAATAATAAGGGGTGATCCAGTACTTTCTAAGATAACATTAGAGAAAAAACCTGCCATCGCAACAGCAATAAAAGCGCCAATGGCTGATATGACTAATTCTTTAGTTTCCATCTTTCCCAAGATACCTGAATTGTTGAGTTTTAAGTGAGTGCGTGTGAGGCAATTTTTTAATAACCTTTTAGCAGGGCAGTCGCATAATTGAGGGTGGGTTTGTTAGGAGACTGCCCTGCTAAAAGGTTAACCGGTGCTCCAGCCTCTTGGTCGTCTCATACCCGATACCTTGCAAGCTTGTTTAACATAGCCATAAGGAAACATGGTAAACAATTTTGCTTTAGCAACTTTTTTATCTATATTAAAGTCAGCTGTCATTTGTTTGGTTGTGTGACGAACGTCAGGCGCAACACCATTGTCATTGTAGTAATGGCGCATAAAGTCGAAAACCAGCCAGTAATCATTATCTAGTTCTATATTTTCAGATTTGGCTAGTTCAAGCGCTACATCACGGTTCCAGTCCTCTGGATGGATCAAATATCCCTCAGGGTCTAGTTCTATTGTTTTGTCATTAATATTCATTGTTAGTACTATTTAAAATAATTAGATAAAATTTGAAAAATTGTCGTTTGATTTCTCTTTGCCATCTTCATAACCTGATTCATATTCATCCGTTATTCTTTGCTCTTCAATCTCAGGGTTGTTTAGATAACCAGCAACCCAACCTTGGATATAGTTGTCATTAACGCCCATTTCTTCCATTTTTTTAACACTTTCAAAGTAAGACATTCAAACTCCTATATATGTGTTTTGATGCGCTTTCTTCTCATAATTTGATACGGGCGCATAAGGTACGTCAATGGCACTGACCAAACGTGAACCAAACGAGTAAATGGGAAGACTAAAAATATCGTCATACCAAATAGCATGTGAAGTTTATAAGTATGCGACACGTCAACAAAATTAGCACCACCAGCTGCTGTTAATAAGGCCGGGTCCACACTTAATGTGGCAATGCTTTTTACATATTCAGCAAGTTGCAACATGGTTTGAACATCACCAGATTGAGCATGATGTAGTGAGCCGAAGATTGTATTCAAGCCTAACAAAGCTGTTATCAATAACCAGAAAACAACAAAGTTATCTCTTAGTCGACTCACTGCTTTAACACGCTCATTAGTCATACGGCGATAGAACAATAATGCTGCACCTACTGCCGCCATACCGCCAAACAACATGCCCGCATAAATGGCAATATATTGATGTTGAACATCGGTTGCAATTAGCTGCCACCAACTATGTGGTAATAACATGCCTGCCGCATGTCCAAAGAAAATACCAATAATACCGACATGGAATAAATTACTGGCTAAAACCATGCCTTTATTACCTAACAATTGCGATGAATCAGCCTTCCAAGTGTATTGTTCACGATCAAATCGAATCCAACTGCCTAAAATAAACACCACACCCGCAATATATGGATAAACCCCAAATAAAAAATTATCTAATCCCATTTCTATTCTCCTTATGCAGCTTCAACTAAATAACTGCGTTTTTCAATAATCCTAATCAATTTAGCATAAGGACTTTCGGCCTCATCTAAATTGTCCGCTATTACTTTAATAATCTTTTTAGCATCACCCAAAAAGACTCTTGACTCCATGTCATCTAAGGTTGATACATATTCTAGAATAAGAGGCAAAAAGTCTGGAATTTCTCCTTCCAATAAATCTAACCCTTCGCTTTTAAAATGTTCTGATAAATCAATCAAAGCAGGGCCACGAGCATTATCATCACCAAAGATATGGTGGGTTAAATGCAGGTCATGCTCTGGCACCATGTCAAAAGTTTCAACATAGGCCTGTTGAATGCCTGTTGTTGTATGGACACGCATCCAAGAGATAAACTCCATAATGGTTTTTTTCTCGTTGTCGTCAATTTCCGTTGAGTCACTAACAAACTCAATAACTGAATCTAAGTTTTCCATTAACTCATCACTCGGGTAATCAATCAATCTTGATAAAACGTTAAATACTTGCATAATTTCTCCTTAACTTTTGTGCTTTGGCATGTTTTCTACAGGGATCACTGA
>JABGOT010000051.1:21099-22526 GCA_018648985.1 Candidatus Ruthturnera sp. | reverse complement strand
GTCATATTGTCACAAACACCTTTCCAATCTGCTTCACCCATGAAACCATCTAGTGGGTTAAAACCACCGATACCCAACATAACAATGTCGCCTTCTTCTCTAGAAGAACAAGTGATTTTTGGAAGTGACTCAGCTCTTGCTAGCTCTGCAGTTAATGCGTCGCCTGATAGGGCTAATTCGTTAATTGTATCACTACCATGTGGTGGGACTAATTTTGACATGTCTATCCTATATTAATTTAAAAGACGAAATTATACCGTCAGGCGTTTTTTAACACATTATTTTATGGTGATATTTTAATATACCCCCTAAGGGGTACTCTGAAAAACAGAGTAAAAAGGTCAGGAATTAACGAGAGAAAAGATCGTTTATGACGTCATGCACGATTTAAAAATTGAACGGTGTACATCGCCAATACTAACGATACCAACGAGTTTTCCATTGTGGGTGACCGGGATTCTTCTAAACTTTCTAAGCCACATGGTGCTTGCTGCTTTTAAGCAAGGCATGTCCAAATCAATACTAGCAACGCCTTTGGTCATAATATCGCCAATCTTAACGCTCATGGTGTCTTTGTAATTGTGCTCCATGTTTTCAAAATCAAGATGAGCATCGCTCATAACCTCGTCTAACTTAGGAAACATATGTTGCAAGATGTCTTTTTCTGAGATGATGCCAACCAAGTTGTTGTCACCATCAACTACCGGCGCACCACTAATATGATCCATTATCATCATGATGGCAATATCTTTAACTGGTTGATCTGGGGTAACGGTTTTAACGTTGGTTGACATGATGTCTTGTACTTTCATGGCGTTTCTCCGTATAAATTGATAAATAAGTAAATTTGTTATTCTACCGCGTTCGCCCTAGAAAGTTACAACTTAATTTTAAACTTGACTCGATCAACCCCGTCTTTTGATTTTTGCGCGATTACCTTGTCATTTTTAATATCGTAGTCTAGCGTACCACCACTAAATGAATCAAACCCTTGAACTAAGTGCGCCTTACCCTGTAAATGCACAAATTCCTTTTTGAGTAAATAGGTAATATTAAGCGCTGTTGCTTCAATAAAACGCGGTTGATTGGGCTGGTTCTGTTTGTAATGTGCGCGCTTGTCTTTTGTGCCTTTGGCAATCACTTTGGTCACTTCTTTTTGTGAGCTAAAGAGTTGTATTTTTTCAGCGCTGAGTGTTAACGACCCTTGCACAACTCTAGCATCGCCCGTATAAGTACTTAAACCCTTAAGCTCATCAATGACTACCGTATAGGCTTTAATATTAATTGGTTCTTTTGCATCACCTGGCAGAGCATAAAGCGAAAAAGAAAATAAAGACAAAAAAACAAAAATCAACTTATTCATAACGACCCACCACGCCACCCGTTAGCTTAATTTTTTGATTTTTGGCATCATAACGCATACCCGT
>JABGOT010000051.1:13995-20999 GCA_018648985.1 Candidatus Ruthturnera sp. | reverse complement strand
TGCATCAAAAGCCACGCGACGCCAATAATCACTATAATAAAAACCGTGATTAATAGATTGTGTCTTAATTGAAAACTAGCCATTGTGTCTCATAAAAAAATTAGTGGCATTTATGCCATAACGCCTAACAAAATTCTTGATCTTAATACGATAGAGCAAGCTATTATCGCGCATAAAATTAGCGTACTGCAATACCGCCATAAAACAACCGATGTATCAATCAAGCTTAACGAAGCCAAACAATTACAGCAACTGTGCTTAAGACATAATACTTTATTTATCATCAATGATGATATTAACCTAGCGCAAAAAATCAAGGCTGATGGTGTGCATCTGGGCAAGGACGACACTTCAATTGAAGTAGCCAGAGCGCAATTAGGCAGTGATGCTATTATCGGTGTGTCATGTTATAACGACACCAAGCTGGCTAAAATTGCCCAAGATAAAGGTGCTAATTACGTAGCTTTTGGCGCTTTATTCCCATCAAACACTAAACCTAATGCGCCTCATTGCCCTCTTGATATCATCATGCAAGCCAAGCAAGCTCTCGCTATTCCTATTGTTGGCATTGGTGGTGTTGATTTTGACAACCAGCAGCAAGCACTTGATGCAGGATGTGATGCGGTGGCAATGATTAATGCGTTATTTCAATCAACTGACTAACAGCAGGACAATAAAGCGCGCACTTAATGGAGTTTTTGTAGACTTTTGATAATGTTTCTTGATAAAGTATTAATTGCTTAGCATGCTGTACTTGTTGCCGGCACACAAACTGATCAAGCGATTCATCGTCTAAAGGCTCGGCTGTCTTAAAGTCAATAATCCATAAAATATCTTCATCAACAAACAATCGGTCGATTGCAATAATGCGTTCATCAACAACAAATTCAGCCTCAACCAAAGTAGAAGTTCGATCTTTAAACAACCATTCAAATTTCGGATCAGTTTTGGTGTTGTTTAATAATTTCAATACAAAATTTTGCCAATAATCAACTTCGTCTACTGATGTGCCGATTTCAAGCAGTCGAGCTTTAATGTTATCTGCACTCGGGTCAAACAAACCTTGTTCGTAATACTGGTGAATTAAAGTGCCTAGCAAACTCTTAAATAGTCGTTCAAAATTTTGCTGATATTCGAGTGTCTCATCTAACTCTTGCTCTTTTATTGGCGGCGTTACTACTTGTTTGAGTCGTTGAAAATAAGGGGTTTGATTAGTTGTTTCAGCTGGCGTCTGAGGCGTTGAAATTTGATCAAATGTATTTTGATAGAATGGCATCAATAATGCCAGTAAGCTCTTTTTAGCAGCTTGCTGATTTTGGCTAACATGACCCAGCAAATGTAGCTGACGTTTAGCACGTGTCATCGCTACATAAAGCAAGCGCATGGTTTCAAATTTACTCTGTTGTGAATCAACAAACTTCAAATAGGTGTAGGTTTGCCCATCCTCTATATCAAGTGAAGATTTGATAGGGGCCAATAATAAAGACTGGTCGGCAAATTCTTTCATGTGCATCATTGGTGAGTCATCATTCCGAGTGCCTCGACCCAGCCCTGGCATAATTACTGTATCAAACTCTAGTCCTTTAGAGTTATGGATGGTCATGAGTTTTACATTGGCTTTTTCACTCGGTGCATACAGCTCATCTAAGGCGGCTTTAATTGTTTCAATATTTAAAGATTGTTGTTGCTCGCAAGTATTGACAATAGACAAAAACTGATCTTTAATCAATGCATCAGATTGCGACAATGAACGAGTAATACCCAGCTGATCAATGGCAAAAGTAAGTAATTCAACAAAGTTAAATCGACCTTGATTATCCAACACCTCACGTAGACACGAATAAAGATGTTGCGCCCTGTTCTGGCCATCTTGGCTTAATTGGGCTAACGTACTTTCGTTGGCTAATTGCTGATAAATGATTTGACTATCATCCGCCGATAAAACCAAAATATCGTCTAACGTCAGCCCACACCAAGGGGATCGTAATACACTCAACCAAGCTAATTTATCACCAAGGTGCATTAGTGCTTGCGCCAGTGAAAACAAGTCTCGTGTTAGCAGGTGATCTTTAAGCGGGGTAATTTTTAATGATTCAAACTCAATATTGTGCTGTTTTAATAAGGGTGTAATTTCTACCAAGTGTGTTCGACTTCTAACCAAAATTGCTATCTTGCTAGTGGGGCGATCAGACAAAGTGGATTGCACAATTTCTAATACTGCTTGTGCTTCCTGTGCAAACTGATCATCAGCAAAAGGGTGAAAAGTGATGGCCTGATGATGCACCTCACTTGAAGCTGATTTGGAAGATGAGTAAGCAATAGCTCCTTGATAGATGTCTTCATGAGTGGGGAAGATCTCTTGAAAGAATTGATTATTGCCTTCTACAATACTTTTGGATGAGCGAAAATTTGTACTTAACAATAACGACTCAGGTTTAATGTTGGCGATACCATCAGCTTTAACTTGTAAAAACAACCCTACTTGAGATTCTCTAAATCGATAAATTGATTGCATGGGGTCGCCCACCAAAAACAAAGTTTTCCCATCATTTGGTTGCCAGTGTTTAATGAGTTTTTCAATAGAATTAAACTGTGCAGTAGAAGTATCTTGGAATTCATCAACCAGCAAGTGCTGTAATTGGTAGTCTAAAAATAAAGCAATATCGCTAATACTAGACCGATCGTCCAGTGCCTGGTTAGCATTGAGCGCCACCTCAATAAAATCATGCGCTTGCTTTTGCTCGAAGTGTAAATGCAGCTGTGCAACACACAGTTTTAATACTTGCGCGATCACTGCCAATGTGTCTGCTTGAATTTTAGAAAAATCAAGTGCAGGCAATTGCGTTACTTGATGTAACAATGCTTGCAACGAGTCTTGCGCTGACAATACTTGTAAGTGCTCCATCAACGCATTTTTTTGCACTTTAAGATCAGCAGGAAAACCACAATTTTTATCCAATTTTTTACGCCACAAGCCTTTTTTGTTTAAACACAGAGACTCGATCGCCTGCCACTTGACCAAGTCTTCCAACTGATGACCGGGTAGTTTGCTAACTTGTGATTGCGCGCTATCAGCGCTTGACGTCATTAAATCAAAAAACGACTGATCTAAATGTGACTTGGCCACCTGCTCTAAATGAGACAAATACTGAATAACAATTTTTTCTGCACTGCTTTTTAAAACATCGGCATCTAATGCCCCATCTCGATACAATCGCATCAACCATTGGTCGCGCTTAGCGAGCATATGCGTAACCAGACGATAAAATTTTTCTACGTTATTATCTAAATACAATAACAAATGCGCAATTGCTTTGCCATGCTGCGGATCATCAATCAACAATAGGGCTTGCATTGCTGCTTGCTTATAGGCATGATCACGTTGCCATTGTGCAGCCATAATTTGTCGTGGCACCAACTGCACCCTGGATGGGTAACGGCTACTAACCAAACTAGACAGTCCATCAATGGTGGCTATTTTTAGACGTTTGGGGTTGTTCAACAATTGCCAATTTCGCTCATTTGAACGCACCATCACAGCTTGTGCTAGATCGTAAGTCACTTGCTTATGTGGCTCTTGTGGCTGAGGCTGGTCGATTGACTTTAAAGCTGATAAAACTCGTTCATTGAGTTCATCGACCGCCTTGTTAGTGAAGGTCATGGCGATGATGTTTTCAGGCTCTGAACAAGTGGTCAGTAGCTTAAGGTATCGCTGTGTTAATAACTCAGTTTTGCCTGAACCGGCAGGGGCTTGAACAATATAAGATTGTGTGACGTCCAAGGCTTGATCTCTTTGTGCCTGATCACTCATACGGGTTTATCATTACATTGAATCAGGTGCATTTACGCTGAGCAAACCAAGCCCATTGGATAGTACTTGCTTCACGGCACTAATAAGTAATAATCTAGAATTTCTCAAGGTAGTGTCTTCAACCAAAAACTCGCTGTTATTGTAGTAGCTATGGAAATCACCTGCTAATTCACGCAAGTAATATGCCAGTAGATGAGGCTCGTAATTAAGCGCTGAAGATTGCACAACATCTTTGTAACGATTCAGTTGTTTAATCAGGGTACTTTCTACTTCATTATTCAGTAGCGACAAATCAACCTTTGCCGCGTTGCCATCATCTTGCTTAAGCACCGAACAAATACGAGCATGGGCATATTGAATATAAAACACCGGGTTTTCATTGGTTTTAGACTTGGCTAAATCAAGGTCAAAATCCATGTGCTGTTCTGATTTACGTAATACGTAGAAAAAACGCGCCGCATCATTGCCGACTTCATTACGCAATTCTTCCAAGGTAACAAACGAACCACTGCGTGTCGACATGGCAACTTTCTTGCCGCCTCGATACAAATTAGCAAACTGCACCAATAAAATTTCTAATTTACTTTCATCATGACCAAGCGCTTTAATAGAGGCTTTAACCCTGGCAATATAGCCATGGTGATCTGAACCCCAAATATTAATAATTTTGTCATAGCCACGTTCAAACTTCTCTAGGTGGTAGGCGATATCCGATGCAAAATAAGTGTGTAGCCCGTTATCACGTACCACCACTCGGTCAAGATCATCACCGAAGTCTGTGGTTTTAAACCAAAGAGCGCCGTCTTTTTCATAGATATGGCCAGAGGCTTGCAGTGCTTCAACCGTGGTTTTTGACAAACCGCTATCAACTAGTGATTGCTCAGAAAACCACTGCTGATACTCAACACCAAACTCATTTAAATCGACTTTAATGCCACTCAAGATTTGTTGGATAGCTAAGTCGAACACCACTTTGTAGTCATCGCCCAGCTGAGTTTTACAATTCTTGATTAAATCGTCAATGTGTTTTTCTTTATCTCCGCCGTCTTTTTCATCGGCGCATACTCCTGAAAAAATATCCAACTTATCAACACCATTAATTTGCTTGGCGATGTCAAAAATATAATCACCCTTGTAGCCATTGTCTGGAAATTTGTCTGTTTCAATATAACGCAGGTAAACCGAGGTAGCCAAAATATCCATTTGACGGCCCGCATCATTCACATAATATTCGTTATCCACTTCAAAGCCAACCGCTCGCAACAAATTAGCCACCGTGGCACCATAAGCAGCGCCTCGACCATGTCCAACATGAAGTGGCCCTGTTGGATTGGCTGATACAAATTCAAGTAAAACGCGTTGTTCAGCGCCTACATCAGACAGGCCAAAATTCTCGCCTTGGTCAATAATTTGGCTAACCACTGAAGCATTTGATCCTTGCGACATAAAGAAATTAATAAAACCTGGGCCGGCAATTTCTACTTTGTCTACCTCGGCAGAGTCTGGCAGGTTGTCAATAATTTTCTGAGCTAAATCACGTGGTGAACATTTGGCTTGCTTAGAGAGCATCATGGCAATATTAGAGGCAAAATCACCTTGAGCCTTATCTTTAGAATGATCAATACGAATATTAGCAGGTACTTCACTAAGTACGCCACTAGCCACTAAAACTTCTAAGCTTTGAATTAATAAGATTTGTATTTGTTCTTTCATAACCTTTAGTGTGCTTGTTGCCAAGAATCGCCAATACCCACATCAACCACCAGCGGAATGTCTAATGGATAAGTATCACTCATCAATGTTTGTATTTTATGTGCAAATTCGTCTGCCTTTGAAGCTTTCACTTCAAAAACTAGCTCGTCATGTACTTGCATGATCATCTTAATGTCAGTGTTGTCATTGCCAATCCATTGATAAACATCTAGCATAGCCTTTTTAATAATATCAGCTGAAGAGCCTTGCATTGGCGCATTGATTGCGGTGCGCAGGGCGTGCTGTTGTAGCATTTTATTCTTCGCATTGATCTGTGGTAAATATAAACGTCTGCCCATCACAGTTTCAACATAACCTTGTGCTTTGGCTATTTCTTTGGTGTTATCCATGTAACTCAAGACACCTGGATAATTTTCAAAATAGGCGTCAATATAAGCCTTTGCTTCTGTTCTAGAAACATCAATCTGTTTGGCTAAACCGAATGCACTCATGCCATAAATCAAACCAAAATTAATGGCTTTAGCGTTGCGACGATGATCCTTTGTGACCTCATCAAGTGGTACATTAAACATCATTGATGCGGTTGCACTATGCACGTCTGCATCATTATTAAAGGCTTCTAATAAATTCGCATCTTGCGAGATATGCGCCATGATGCGAAGCTCAATCTGAGAGTAATCTGCGGCAATAATCACGTTACCCTTGTTGGCGATAAAAGCACCTCTAATGCGCGCACCTTGTTCAGAGCGAATGGGGATATTTTGTAAATTAGGATTGGATGAAGATAGGCGGCCTGTGGCCGTTACTGCTTGATGATAAGAAGTGTGCAGGCGTCCAGTTTTAAGGTCTATTTGCTTAGGCAGGGCTTCCAAATAAGTTGAGTTAAGCTTGGTGAGGGTGCGATAACTTAGAATCAAATCAACCAATGGATGATCCAACAACTTTAATGCCTCTTCATTAGTCGATGGTGCGCCCTTGGGCGTTTTCTTTTTGGCTTCTAGACCCAGACCATCTTCAGAGAATAAAATTTGTTGAATTTGCTTAGGCGATTCTAAATTAAAAGCATCACCTGCCAACTCAAATGCTTGCGATTCAATGTCTTTCATTTGCGTAGCAATATCAATTTGTTGTACATTCAAAGCACTCACATCTAACTCTACACCGTTACGCTCCATGCGCACTAATACTTCGATTAATGGCACCTCCAAGGTTTGATATAGTTTAGCCAACTTAGGATATTGCGCCAAATCACCGTCCAATACTTGATTTAGTTCCTGAGTCACAATGACATCTTCACAGGCATACGGAAATGCCTGTTCCAAACCAACCTGATTAAAAGTAATTTGCTTTTTACCCTTGCCTGCTACATCAGAAAATACAATGGTTTGATGATTTAGATAGTGCATTGCCAAATCATCCATATTGTGTCGTGTGGCTACCGAGTTCAAGCAATAAGATTTCACCATTGTATCGTCACTAA
>JABGOT010000051.1:9253-13895 GCA_018648985.1 Candidatus Ruthturnera sp. | reverse complement strand
AATGAGGTTGTTTCTAAATCAAAAACAAAAGAATTGCTCTTTTCTAATCTTTGTACCAATGTCTCAAAAGTTTGCTCATCTAATACCAATGTCTGAGAATAATCAGCCATGAAATCGCTATTTGGCATCGGCTCAACTACATCGGTCGCAGGCTTGTTTATTGGTTGTATTGTTGATTCAGATTTAGGTGGCTCGCTACTAATATCTAACTGTTTAAGCCACATTGAAAAACCATATTGTTGAAACAGGCTGGCTAACTTTGCATTGTCTGCACCGGGCTCGTCTGTCAAAATATCGCAAGGCAACTCAACATTAAATTTAAGCTGTACCAACTGATAAGACAAATCTAGCAGATCAAAACTGTCGCGTAGTTTTTCACCAACTTTGCCGTTAATTTGGTGAGCATTGGTTTTAATACCTTCAATATTTTCAAACTGATCTAGCCACTTAATGGCGGTTTTTGGGCCAACACTCGGCACGCCAGGAATGTTATCTGCACTATCGCCAGTCAGTGCTAGCAAGTCTAAAATTTGGTCAGGGCGTACGCCCATTTTTTCTACCACGCCTTTTTGATCATACAAGTCACCCTTCATATTCAGCTGGGTGATGTTATCGCTCACCAATTGCATCAAATCTTTATCACCACTGGCAATAACGGTTTTTAGTTTGTTTTCATCTGCACATCGGCTCAAGGTGGCGATTACATCATCTGCTTCCACTCCAGGCACGCACATAAAGTGAAAGCCCATGGCGCGGATAATTTCGTACAACGGTTCAATTTGCATAACCAGTTCTTCGTCAGCAGGTTTGCGGTGGGCTTTGTATTCTGGGTAAAGATCGTGCCGATGGTTCTTACCCTTGGCGTCAAAAATCGCAATCATTTTTGCATTTGGGTATTTGCGCTGTAAATGTTTAATCGCATTAATAACGCCAAACATGGCACCTGTTGGGAAGCCATCATCGTTGGTTAAATTTTGCGAAAGGGTAGAAAAATAAGCCCTAAATAAAAAGGCTGATCCGTCTAATAAAATGAGTTGATGCGACATGCGCCAAATTTTACCGATTTTTACTCATTAAGATAAGACTTAACTTGACTATCAACGGTATAAAATAAGCTTTATTTGATCAAACTATTGTGACAACCCCTCAAACACTCATTAGCGCTCACAATATCGGCTTAAACCATCATGGAAAGTCTGTATTAGATAACGTTAGTTTCGATCTTAAACAAGGTGAATTTATCACACTGATTGGGCCTAACGGCGCAGGTAAAAGTTCTTTGATTAAGGTCTTGCTAGGTTTGATTAAATCCGATAGCGGTGATATTAAACGTTCAAGCAATATCAGACTTGGTTACACGCCTCAGACTTTTAGCCCTAACCCGTTTATCCCAATTTCAGTATCTGGTTTTCTTAATTTAAATCAAAAGGTGGTGCAAAGCTTCCTGCATAAAACAGCTTTATTAACCGGTATCGAAGGTTTGTTAGATTCACCATTAAAAAGTCTTTCTGGCGGTGAATTACAACGTGTTTTACTTGCTCGCGCCCTGCTGAGTAAACCTAACGTTCTTATCTTGGATGAACCCGCTCAAAATCTTGATGTAAATGGCCAGATGCATTTGTATAAACTGATTCAAGACATCCACCAACAACAAGGTTGTGCAGTGCTAATGGTTTCACACGACTTGCACCGAGTGATGAAAGAGTCAACTCAAGTATTGTGTTTGTATCATCATATCTGCTGCATGGGGCAGCCTGAAACCATTATTAAAGACAGTCAGTTTAATGATTTGTTTGCCGATCAAATGGATGAGTTAATGGCCACTTACGAACACCACCATAATCACTGTCACGAAGATTAACGGATATATTTTCCTTTATAGCGGTCACAGCCTTTATCGTTCTTATCAACGACTGCGCATAAGGCTTTAAAATCACCGTGCGAAAAACTATCTTTAGTAATTTTAACAACTGCGTTCCATCGGCCTTTTAACGGCAAGCTGATTTGCGCTATATACAAAGATCCATCAAATTTCATTGGGGTAGAAAACCGATGCTTAGGCCCTACTGAACGCTCAAAATCAATAACAACTTTGGCATTCTTCAATGCTTGATCATGCTGTGAAATATTGACTTTGTAAGTTTGGTGTGTCTGATATAAAGTCAGCTCTGGAACTAAGAAGTCTAACACCCAGCCTTGCTCATCTAACTTCCTCTTGGCTGCTAAAACTTCTCCATAACGCTCTCCACTTAAATAGGCATCTTCCACCACCATACCTGGATCTGTTTCAACAGCAGTAATAACACGATAAACAGTGGCACCGACTAAAGTTAAAAACAGTATCAACATTAACACCATTATTGGGCTTTTTTGAAAAGTCATTAGCGCACACTCTTAGGTGTGAAGAATGATGACTTATATTTCAAAGAGGCGCTGTCACTTATAACTGAGAATATTACATCATTATTATCACCCACATCCTTCTCAAACGCTTTCAAATAAACATAAATAGACTTAACATTACCAGTTGGGATTTCAACGCTTGTTAATTCTTTTATAGGTTTTAAGTTATCAATCTCACTCTCAAAGCTAATATCAACCAACATTGGTTTATCGGTTTTATTCATAACTTTAAGCTCGTACTTGTTACGGTACGCACCATTCGACAACTGCACAAATAGTGGCTGCCTATCGTGCAATACTTTAAGCTCCATTGGTGCAAGTGTGAATATCCCGTAGGTTAAAATTGATAATGCCACCAACAAAATAGTCGAATAAACAATCACTCTAGGGCGTTTATAAATCGCCTTAAGTGGTTTGTTAAATTTCATCTCATCCAATGAAGTGTAACGAATTAACCCTGTTGGTTTATTGACTTTAATCATAACTGAATCACAAGCATCAATACACAAGCCACAAGTAATACAACCATATTCTTGGCCTTGACGAATATCCACACCCGTCGGACACACTGCCACACATTGATTACAATCAATACAATCACCTTGACCTTCTGCGTATTGACCTTTTTTAAGCTTGCCACGCTGCTCTCCACGATAATGGTCATAAGTTGGCATGATGGTTTGTTTGTCAACCATTGCGCCCTGGATACGTGCATAAGGGCAAATCCATAAGCAAGCCTGCTCGCGCATATGGCCTGCAAACGTATAAGCGCCGAGTGAAATAGCAGCAGTGATATTAAATGTTGTGCTAGAGATGCTGCCATCAAAATAATCAGCCCAAGAAACACCAAAATACAACATCCAAGTCACACCTGAGAGTGTTGCAATTGCTAGCCAAATTATATGCTTACTGACTTTAATTCTAATTTTGGTAAAACTCCAAGGCGCTTTTTCTAACTTTCGACGTTTGGCCGGCGGACCTTCAAGTTTATTTTCAACAAAAGTAAAGATGTCGGTCCAAATGGTTTGAAAACAAAAATAGCCACAAAAAACACGACCTAAAACAGTGGTCATTGCCGCTAATAAAATAGCTAAGAACAACAGTATCATGGTTAACATCCATAAATCTTGCGGAAAAATAGTAATATCAAATAGGTGATATTGTCTTTTTTCCATATCAAACAATATTGCTTGATCTCCATTCCAAGTAACATATGGGCCAAAGAAAAATGGCGACCAAACTGCAATGGCCAACCATTTAATATTACGAAATTTCCCTTTCATGCGCTTGGCATGAACGGTTTTCTCACCTAGGTTTTGTACCCACTGCTCGCCTTCTTCGTACAGACTATCAACTTGATTATTCTTTTGGCTCATACTCCCCTCAAAACGTTTTTTTAAACTCGCAATATCATATCATTAATATACTTGCTGATGCATTGATATGGGTCAATAACATGCCTCTGATATAATGTTCATTTTTTATTTAATGGATTGACCATGAAAGATATTATTGAAGCAGCTTTTGAAGACAGAGCTAACCTCAACCCACAAACAGCCAGTAGCGAGATTAAAGAAGCCGTCGCTGAGGCAATCCATTTATTAGATTCTGGCCAAGCTCGTGTTGCTGAGCAACAAGCGATTGGCAATTGGACTGTGAATGAGTGGCTAAAGAAAGCCGTGCTACTATCATTTAGATTGGAAGATAACGTGCCAATGGCGGGTGGATTCACTCAATATTATGACAAGGTGCCTTCAAAATTTGCAGACCTTACTCCAGAAGAATTTAAAGCAACCGGTGTGCGTGTAGTACCGCCTGCTAGTGCAAGACGCGGTTCATACATTGCACAAAATACAGTGCTTATGCCGTCTTACGTTAATATTGGTGCTTATGTTGATTCTGGCACCATGGTCGATACTTGGGCGACCGTTGGTTCATGTGCGCAAATTGGAAAAAATGTTCACCTCTCTGGTGGTGTAGGCATTGGTGGCGTATTAGAGCCACTACAGGCTAGCCCAACGATTATTGAAGACAACTGCTTTATTGGCGCAAGATCAGAAGTGGTTGAAGGTGTGATTGTTGAAGAAGGCTCTGTTATTTCAATGGGTGTTTATATTGGGCAGTCTACCAAGATCTTTAACCGTGAAACTAGTGAGGTTTCTTATGGTCGTATTCCTGCAGGCTCTGTTGTAGTTTCAGGCAACTTACCTTCTAAAGACGGAAGCTACTCACTTTACTG
>JABGOT010000051.1:0-9153 GCA_018648985.1 Candidatus Ruthturnera sp. | reverse complement strand
AAAACTAAAAAACCCGCCTTTCGGCGGGTTTTTTATTGAGTTACTATGTTATTTACTTATTAAACAGTGAGTATAACAAAGCAACAGCAACTAAACCGACTAGGTTTGCGCCGCCAAGCTGCCCTACTATTCCAACAATAGATCCGATAACGTCACCTGGTAAAAATGCAGCTGTCGATCCGAAAATTATCTGAACAACAACAGCTAATGCAATTAGCGCAACACCAGCAGTTGTCAACTCTTTAATCCAACCTGTTATATTTTTTAACATATTTTCCCCTCTTAGTTATAAAAACCCCAACCTTTGTGGTTGGTTATTAACTTTTTACTATAAATGAGAAGATTGTCAAGGTTTTTTGATGAAAAAATGCAAAATAGTCGATAAAAATGAACGAAATTTTAAAAAATTCTCAAATTTGCAACAATAAAACCCTTACACCATAAGAGATAATGCAATTCCAGCAAAAATAATCATGCCAATGAAATTATTATGCAAAAAAGCTCGAAAACAGGCTATTTTCTCTCTATTTTTGATCATTTTTTGGTGATAAATCATTAAAAATGCACTTAAAATTAGTGAAATGTCGTAAAAAACGTCTAAATTGAAAATTTCAGAAATTTTTAAAAGCACCAATAATAAGCAAATTTGTAACAATCCAATGATCAATTTATCAAATTTTGCAAATAATACTGCGCTAGATTTCACCCCAATTTTCAAATCTTCTTCTCGATCTGCCATCGCATACATGGTGTCGTAAATTACGGTCCAAATAACCGTAGCGGCAAATATCCACCAAGCGCCATCAGCTATATTACCATTTGTCGCAGCAAATGCCATAGGCACACTCATGGCAAATGCTAGACCAAGTACAAACTGTGGCAAGTGCGTCCAACGCTTAGTAAACGGGTAGAGTGTCGCTAGTCCAGCTGCAATAAAGGCTAATTGAATGGTTAAGTTATTAGTCATCAACACTAAACCAAAAGCGATAGCCATCAACACAAAGAACAATACTAAAGCCGACTTAGCGCTAATCTCTCCTGAGGTAATTGGTCGATTTTGTGTGCGTTCAATTAATTTATCAATTTTCCGATCGGCATAATCATTAATGACACAGCCAGCTGAACGCATAATGGTAACGCCCAATACAAAGATAATCAATAGTTTGATATCTGGAAATCCACCTTGAGCTAAAAATAACGCCCATAAGGCCGGCCACAATAGCAAATAAATACCAATGGGCTTATCAAGACGCATGAGGCGAAAGTAAACACTCATAGCCGACTCAAGAAATCCTGTAAATCTTGGGTTAAAGGCGCTTGTACTTTTTGAATGTCTCCACTAAGTGGGTTGGTAAAGGTTAATTGATGCGCATGCAAAAACAAACGCTTTAAGCCTTTACTCTTAACTTGGGCATCAAAAATTGAATCCCCATACTTATCATCGCCCGCAATCGGATGATCAACATGCTTAGCATGTGCACGTATTTGGTGGGTTCGACCTGTCTCGATCAAAACCTCAACCAATGAAGCCTCAAAATTATCTTGATGAAAATTCTTTAACGGTTGGAAGTGGCTAATCGCTTCTTTGCCCTTAGCATCAACCACAGTGCATCTTGAGTTTTGATACAGTGGCGCATCAATGGTATGGCGTTTTTTTGACCACGATCCTTTAACTAAAGCGGTGTAGCGCTTTTCCATCTGATGCTGGCTGAGTTGCTCGTGCAGGTTCTTTAAGACACTGCGTTTTTTTGCAATCAGTAAAATGCCTGAGGTTGCTCGATCGAGTCGGTGCACTAATTCAACTGGGTCTTTGTACATGCTACGCAAGGCTTCAATCACACCAATGGTGACACCACTACCGCTGTGCACAGCCAAACCACTTGGCTTGTTAATAATTAACAGGCCTTTGTCTTCATACAAAATACTGTCAGTTAGTAACTGCTTAAGATTATCTGACGCTTCAACTTGGCCTGATTCTGATACTCGGATCGGCGGGATTCGCACCACGTCATCCAGTTGTAATTTATACTCTGCTTTTTTTCTGCCTTTGTTAACTCGCACTTCACCTTTTCGAATCACTCGGTAAATATGTGACTTCGGCACACCTTTAAGATGTTTTAATAAATAGTTATCCAGGCGTTGGCCTTCGGAAAATTCATCAACGGTTTGAAAACTAACGCTCATAAAGAAAACAGTTGCTTGAAATTGGCGGTGGTGGTATCAGCAATATCATTAATACTGGTGCCACGTATTTCGGCTAATTTTTCAGCCACATAATAGGTGTAAGCCGGTGAGTTTGGTTTGCCACGATACGGCACTGGTGTTAAATAAGGAGAATCAGTTTCGACCAGCAAACGATCAGCGGGTACTTTTTTAGCAACTTCACGTAAATCAGCTGCACTTTTAAAAGTAATAATGCCAGAAAAAGAAATATAAAAACCTAAGTCTAGTGCCGCTTCAGCGGTCTCCCAATCTTCAGCAAAACAATGCATTACGCCTGCTTGTGCTTTTTCCTCTTGCATAATTTTGATGGTGTCGGCTTTGGCATCGCGCGTATGGATAATCATTGGTTTACCTGATTGATTTGAGGCTTTAATATGCCGTCTAAAACGATCACGCTGCCAATCAGCCGTGTCTTTTTCAATGTGGAAATAATCTAGCCCAGTCTCACCAATGGCTATAATTTTGTCATGATCTGCTAGCGTGAGTAGCTCTTCTACACTTGGGTCTTTGCCTTCTTGTTCGGTTGGATGCACACCGACTGAGGCGTAGATTTGTTGATGCAATTTTGCTAGGGAAAACACATCGTCAAAATGTTCAAGATCAATACAAACACATAAAAACTCTTCTACTGATAGGTCTTTAGCATGGGCAAGCATGCTCTCGATGTTGCCACCAAACTGATCTAAGTCAACGCGGTCAATATGACAATGGGAATCGATTATTTTCATAAGCCCAGTTTTTTCATCCAGCCTCTGGCCTTACCATCCAGTTTTCCTTTCAACCCTTCCAGCTCGCCTTCTAATTGTCGGCGTATGCCTTCTTTAATTTCTTTTTCACCTAGTTTTAAGCCTTGATTTTCAACTTCATTTTGAATTCTGCGTAATGCTGTCTTCATTAACTCTGCACCTACGAGATTAAGAGGGATACCTTTCTCTCCGCCAAAGTGACGGACAATTACAGTAGGCACATCCACGGTATCTTTAAACCATTGTGTATCGATCTTAAGTTGCGTATTGATAAATTGCAAATCCTTAATGATAACTCGAGTCTCAGACTGTTCGTTTTTTTCAACATTAGAAGTGGTGGTGTTCTGGCTAGAATTATTAGACTCTTGCTCTAGGTTTTTTAACAGTGCTACTAAATTAACCTGTTTTTCATTTTGCTCCAAGGAGAATAACAAGCCATCAAACTCTAGGCTATCAACAATAATTAAGTCTTCGTTACTTTCGGCAGAAATGACGGCACTTAAATGATTTAAAACAAAGGCATTTTCGTTCTTAAAAGTGCTTGGATTTTTGACTTCAATAAAATCCATGTCAATTTTTCCAACTGACAAATCACTTCTAAACTCAGCAATGCTCACCGGTGTTTTAAGTGACTTTTGAGCGTAAGCCTCAATTGCACTTTTGGCTAGCCCATCAAAAAATACGACAAAAGCAATAATAGTAATAGTGATTAATAACAATAAATAAGTAAGTATTTTCTTCATGATTATCCTAATTGTATTTCCAATAAAAATCGATCGTCTGACACGCCAGGCACATTGATCTTATATGGTGTCATCGACACACCTTGTATGTCTTCTTGTGAAAAATGATCACCTTTCATCAGTAAGTAACGACCATTATTACACAATAAATGCTTCGTTAGTTTTAATGTTTTATCAGCCTCAGCAAAAGCCCTTGAAGTGATTTGCCCAAAACAGGCCTTAGGCTTAAAATCTTCAACTCGTTCGTTAATCACACTAAGGTTATCCAATTGTAATTGTGTTTTTACAAATTGCATAAATCGACATTTTTTGCCCACACTATCAAGTACACTCACCGCAAGGACTGGCTTCATGATCGCTAAAACGATGCCAGGCAAGCCTGCGCCTGCGCCTACGTCCAACAACGAATCGTCATTAACATATGGCAAAATCGACAAGCTGTCGAGCAAGTGTTTTTTAACGCCTAATTGTGGATCACGAATAGCGCTTAGATTATAGGTTTTATTCCACTTAGTCATAAGCTCAAGATAGCTTAATAACTGCTCAGTTTGCTGGTCTTTTAATGACAGATCCATTTGCTCAGAACCGCTTAGCAAGGTTTGTCGAAGCTCACTCATGACGCCACTTTATAAGTTTTTAAATAAACCAGTAGAATAGAAATAGAAGCCGGAGTCACACCTTGAATACGACTAGCCTGACCAATAGTCTCTGGGCGATGAAGACTTAATTTTTGCCTTACCTCTGCTGAAAGCGCTTGAATCACATCATAGTCCATTGATTCTGGTAGTTGTGTGTTTTCATTTTTACGGTATTTTTCAACCTCATCAAGTTGGCGTTTGATATAGCCTTCATACTTCACCTGGTTTTCTACTTGCGCAACCAGCAATCGGTCTTGCAAAAAAGGCTGTGCCGATTCAATTTTACTAAGTAGTTGATAATCAACCTTAGGTCGTTTCAATAGCGTTTCTAGATTGTACTCATGATTTAATTTGGTGCCCAAAACTTCACTTGCTTGCATATCGTCTGCCTGCACCCAAGTAGTTTTTAAACGTTGTTTTTCTTTTGTAATTAAATCATATTTTTTCTCAAACGCTTGCCAACGAATATCATCGATCAAACCCAACTCTCTGGCTTTAGGCGTGAGGCGCTCATCTGCATTGTCTTCTCGCAAAAGTAGGCGGTACTCAGCGCGTGAAGTAAACATACGATAAGGCTCGTTAGTGCCTTTGGTAATCAAGTCATCCACCATCACGCCAATATAACTTTCGTCACGCTTTGGGTGCCAAGAATCTTTTTCTTGTATAGCGCAAGCTGCATTCACACCAGCTAACAACCCTTGTGCAGCGGCTTCTTCATAACCGGTAGTGCCGTTAATTTGCCCAGCAAAATACAAGCCGGATATTTTTTTAACTTCGAGTGTTTGCTTAAGGCCACGCGGATCAAAGAAGTCGTATTCAATGGCATAGCCAGGACGAACAATCTGAGCATTCTCAAAACCTTTAATAGAGCGAATAAAATCAACTTGAACTTCATATGGTAGTGACGTAGACACACCGTTTGGATAAACTTCATTGGTGGTTAGCCCTTCAGGCTCTACAAAGATTTGGTGTGAATCACGCTCAGCAAAACGAACTACTTTGTCTTCAATCGATGGACAATAACGTGGGCCGATGCCTTCAATATTGCCCGTGTACATCGGCGAATCTTTCAACCCTTTACGGATAAAGTCGTGTGTTTTTTCATTAGTATGAGTAATATAACAAGGGATTTGCTCAGGATGATCTGATAATTTCCCCATAAAAGAAAAAGTCGGCAATGGGGTGTCGCCTGGTTGTGGCTGCAGTATGCCAAAATCAATCGTGCGTCCATCTAACCTTGGTGGCGTGCCAGTTTTTAACCTGCCCACACCAAGATCATAAGATCTAAGTGTTCTTGATAAAGGGTTGGATGGTGCATCACCCGCTCGACCGCCTTCAAAATTAGATTGACCAATATGAATCACACCGCCCAAAAAAGTACCTGAGGTGAGAATAACTTTATCAGCCAAGAAATTTAAACCCATTTGAGTTTTAATACCCTTGATTACATCATTCTCAATAATAAGATCATCAACTGCTTGTTGGAATAAAGACAGATTTTCTTGATTCTCTAAAATATAACGAATAGCCGCTTTATACAAAACACGATCTGCTTGCGCTCTAGTTGCACGTACGGCAGGCCCTTTAGAAGCATTCAAAGTTCTAAATTGAATACCAGCCTTATCAATAGCGCTCGCCATTGCGCCGCCCATGGCATCAATTTCTTTAACCAAATGGCCTTTACCAATCCCGCCAATCGCAGGGTTACAACTCATTTGACCCAATGTTTCAATATTATGCGTAATCAACAACGTGCTTACACCCATGCGCGCAGAAGCCAGGGCGGCTTCGGTACCAGCATGGCCACCGCCAATTACAATTACTGAATAATGCTTATTGATTTGCATAATTTATTGTATCACCTGAAAAACGAAAAAGGCCCGTTATAAAAACGAGCCTTTCAAGCTTGATGCTTAGATGCTTACTTAATGTTAGCGTCTAACTCACCTGCTGCATATCTTTGACTCATTGTGTCTAATGAAGATACTTTGATTTTATCTGCATTACCTGCAGAACCAAATGCTTCAAAACGTGCTGCACAAATGTCAGACATTGCTGCTGTTGAATCTTTTAAGAATTTACGTGGATCAAAGTTTGATGCGTTTTCAATCAAATGCTTACGTACTGCACCTGTTGAAGCCATACGTAAATCTGTATCGATGTTCACTTTACGTACGCCGTTCTTGATGCCTTCTTGAATTTCTTCAACTGGAACACCATAAGTTTGGCCCATATCACCACCATGTGAGTTAATGATTTCTAACCATTCTTGTGGTACCGATGAAGAACCATGCATCACTAAATGAGTGTTTGGTAAACGTTCGTGAATTTCTTTAATACGGTCAATACGCAATACATCGCCTGTTGGCTCAGCTGTAAATTTGTATGCACCATGTGAAGTACCAATCGCGATTGCTAATGCATCAACGTTTGTTGCTTTTACAAAGTCAGCCGCTTCTTCAACAGAAGTTAATAACATATCAAGGTCTAATTTACCTTCAGCACCGTGGCCATCTTCTTCACCCATCATGCCAGTTTCTAATGAACCTAAACAACCTAATTCACCTTCTACTGAAACACCACCTGCGTGTGCCATTTTCACAACTTCGGCTGTTACCGCAACGTTGTATTCAAAACTTGCTGGTGTTTTCATGTCAGCTTCTAAAGAACCATCCATCATTACTGATGAAAAACCTGATTGAATTGAACGCAAACAAATATCTGGCTCAGAACCGTGATCCTGGTGCATTACTACTGGAATGTTTGGGTACATTTCAGTCGCCGCAATAATTAGGTGACGTAAGAACGGCTCACCCGCGTAAGAACGTGCGCCTGCAGAACCCTGCATAATCACTGGGCTGTTAGTTTTTTCAGCCGCTTGCATGATCGCATGAACTTGCTCCATGTTGTTAACGTTAAACGCAGGCATTCCGTAACCATTTTCTGCTGCGTGATCCAATAATTCTCTTAATGAAATTATCATATATTTACTCCTTTCTTATTTTTACTGTTTTAATAATTAGTATCACCCACACGAAGAATCTTCATCATGTTGGTTCCACCTGATTCGTCTTTATACATTCCTTTGGTCAATATGACCAAATCGCCATCTTTTACAACCTCGTTTTTTATCAGTGTATCGATCACTTTTCCATTCACTTGAGACCAGTCGTTAGCATTACTCTTTTCAATGCCACATGGATAAACACCACGATATAGTGTTACTTTGCGCAATGTTTGAACATTGTCGCTCATGGCAAAAATTGAAATATTTGAACTCATTCTTGACATCCACATGGCTGTTTTTCCAGTTTCTGTCAATGCCGCCACCACTCTAACACCTAAGTGATTAGCTGCATACATAGAGCTCATGGCAATGGTTTCGTCTACACCTTCAAATTGCTCATGAAGTCTGTGGTGTGAAGTTTTTGCGATTGGATTTTTCTCAGTCTCTAGACAAACATCATGCATTGTCTTAACTGCATTTTCTGGGTAATCGCCTGCGGCTGTCTCTGCTGAAAGCATGACTGCGTCAGTACCATCCAATACCGCATTTGCCACGTCAAATACTTCTGCACGCGTTGGAATAGGGTTTTCAATCATTGACTCAAGCATCTGCGTAGCGGTAATCACAATGCGATCGTTTGATCTGGCTAATTTGATTAGTCTTTTTTGTTGTGCCGGTAATTGTGGATCGCCAATCTCTACACCAAGGTCACCACGTGCCACCATGATGCCAGCAGACTCATTAATAATATCTAAAATAGTTTCTTCTACTAACGCTTCGGCGCGTTCAATTTTTGAAATAACGCCAGCATGTGCGCCAACCTCAGCTAATAATTTTTTAGTTTCACGCACATCATCACCACTCACTGGGAACGACAACGCCACATAATCCGCTTTAGCTTTGGCAGCGGTAAAGATATCTTTCTTGTCTTTTTCAGTTAATGCATTGGCTGACAAGCCACCGCCACGAAGGTTGATGCCTTTCTTGTCAGACAAAGGCCCGCCTTGAGTAACAACAGTATTGATTTTATTGCCTTCAATACTGGTCACTTCTAGAACGACTTTACCATCGTCTAACAATAACATATTGCCAGGTTTGACTTCTTGAGGCAGTGTTTTATAAGCAATACCAACTGAATCTTGATTGCCGGAGTTTTCATCCATATCAGCATCTAAGGCAAATGAGTCACCATTATTAAGCTGGATTTTAATACCACCTTTAAAGCAAGCAGTACGGATTTTAGGACCTTGAAGATCCATCAAAACACCCACGTAAGTGTTGTTGGCTTGCGCCCACTCACGTACCGCTTTGACACGGCCTAAATGCTCTTCTTCACTACCATGCGAAAAGTTAATTCGAACCACGTTAACACCTGCGACTAAAATACTTTCTAGTATGCCTTCTTTATCCGTTGCCGGACCTAGGGTTGCTAATATTTTGGTTCTTCTTGCCAAGTTTTACTCCGCTGCTCTTTTTTCTAAAATTTCTACTGCTGGTAATTTTTTGCCTTCTAAGAATTCTAAGAATGCACCACCGCCGGTTGAGATGTAACTAATTCTATCTTCAATGCCATATTTATCAACTGCCGCTAACGTGTCGCCACCGCCTGCAATTGAAAACGCATCAGACTCGGCGATTGCCATTGCCAATGTTTTAGTGCCACCTTCAAATTGATCGAACTCAAATACGCCCACTGGGCCATTCCAAACAATTGTACCAGCATTTTTCATAATCTCAGCTAACTCAGCCGCTGAATCTGGGCCAATGTCAAACATCATATCATCATCAACCACTGC
>JABGOT010000104.1:1942-3322 GCA_018648985.1 Candidatus Ruthturnera sp. | reverse complement strand
AAAGGGGTTAAATAATGAGTAAAACATTAAATCGTCGTGACTTTATTAAAACCACCACTGCAACCACTGCAGGTGTGGCTACGATTGCCAGCGGTATTACACTGACCACGTTTGCAGTGAATGCCAATGAAAATCCAGTAACTCCTGATAAACGCTGGGGCATGTTAATTGATACCAACAAACTAACTGAAGCCAATATTGACGGTATGGTTAGCGCTTGTCAAAAAGAACAAGGTTGGGGCAATGAAGCACACTCTACGGGCGACCAAAAAGCCAGCTGGATTAAGAAATTAAAAGTAAAAGACAAAGCAACTGGTAAAGTAACTGATTTGCCACTCATGTGTCAGCATTGTGAAGAGCCGCCTTGTGTGGATGTTTGCCCAACTAATGCATCAATGAAACGCGATGATGGTATTGTTTTAGTGGATAGACATCTTTGTATTGGTTGTCGTTACTGCATGATGGCTTGCCCATACGATGCACGTTCATTTGTGCATGAAGAATTAACTGATCAACGCGAGCATATGCCACGTGGCAAGGGTACGGTTGAATCTTGTACTTTGTGTGTACATAAAGTAGACAAGGGTGAAACACCAGCTTGTGTTGCTAGTGTGAATAGCGATGCGGTTATCTTTGGTGATTTGTATGATTCGACTAGCAATATTAATAAAACACTCAAAAAAGTTCAAAGCGCACAAATCAGAGCAGATTTAAATCTGAATACTGGTGTACGTTATAGTGGCATTTAACAGTAACAAAATTTAGGAATTTTATGAACATTCGTTACGAAGAAACACAAGGAAGAAGCTTAGGTTTTTATGCGTTAGTTGCAGGCTTGGGCGTGCTAATTTTAGCGGCAATGGGCGCTGTATACTACATGGAGCACAACGGCCATCATGTAACTGGTATGAGTAATCGTATTGTGTGGGGTATGCCACACGTATTTGCTTTATTCCTAATTGTTGCTGCTTCCGGCGCGCTTAATGTTGCCTCTATCGCGTCAGTGTTTGGCAAGAAGCTGTACAAGCCTTTGTCCCGACTATCTGGCCTAGTGTCACTAGCATTATTGGCAGGTGGTTTGATGATTTTGGTATTAGACTTGGGTCGCCCTGATCGTTTGATTGTAGCAATGACTGAATACAACTTTAAATCAATTTTTGCTTGGAATATTATTTTATATAACGGCTTCTTTGTGATTGTTGCTGTGTACTTATGGATGATGTTTGAGCGCCGTATGAATAACTTTACCTCTAAAGCGGGTTTAGCGGCATTCTCATGGCGTTTAATCCTAACCACTGGTACGGGTTCTATTTTTGGTTTCTTGGTAGCTCGTCAAGCGTATGACGCTGTCATTATGGCGCCAATGTTTATCATTATGTC
>JABGOT010000104.1:0-1842 GCA_018648985.1 Candidatus Ruthturnera sp. | reverse complement strand
CCATCGTTACCTGAGATTGTTTTAGGTGTTGGTGGTATTGCTGTGGCATTGATTGCAGTGACATTCTTGGTGAAGTTTTTACCGTTCTTACCTGAAAGCTTGGCAGATAAGGTAGCTGACCCGCACCACAAAGCTTAATAAAACACACTATAATGGGGCATGTCCTCATCTATCTACCTTTCTGCTGCACACAAATCCTCAGGCAAAACCGTTGTTAGCCTAGGATTATGCGCAGCATTTAAAGCAAAATTACTCAACGTTCAAGCCTTTAAAAAAGGCCCAGACTATATTGACCCAATTTGGCTGTCCCAAGCCAGTGGTAATCCTTGTTATAACTTAGATTTTTACAACATGCCTGAGAGTGAAATTATTGCGCTGTATCGCCAATATACCTCTCAGAGTGATATTGCCATTATCGAAGGCAATAAAGGCCTATATGACGGCATGAGTACCACTGGTGGTGATGCTAATGCCGATATGGCCAAATTGTTAGACACATCGGTTATTTTGGTTATTGATGCTACGGGAATTACTCGCGGTGTTGCGCCGCTACTTAGTGGTTATCAAGCGTTTGATCAAGAGGTTACTATTGCTGGGGTAATTCTTAATAAAGTAGCGGGTGAGCGTCATGAATCAAAATTAGTGCAGGCTATCGAGCATTACACCGATATTCCTGTCGTGGGCGCTATTCGACGTTCTAAAGAATTGATTATTGATGAGCGTCATTTGGGCTTAATGCCAGCTAATGAAACCCCTGAGTCACAAAGTTTTATTGATCGTGCGGCCAAGCACATTACTGATCAAGTTGATTTATCAGCGCTACTAACATCAAACCAAATAACGATTAAATCTTCACCACTTGTGGTGAATAATGCGACGAAAGCCCTAACAGTGGCAGTGGCTAAGGATAGTGCTTTTGGCTTTTACTATCCAGATGATCTAAATGCCTTTGAATCTTTAGGTGTTGACTTGGTGTATTTTGACACGCTAACAGATGCACAATTACCTAAAGCCGACGCCTTGTTTATCGGCGGCGGTTTCCCAGAAATGCAACTTGATGCTTTATCAGAAAATCAATCCTTACTTTCTGATATCAAAACCAAAATTGAGGCAGGCTTGCCCACTTATGCGGAGTGTGGTGGTTTGATGTATCTAAGCCGACAAATTACACATCAAGGTAAATCGCATAAAATGGTTGGTGTAATTGAGGCTGACACCCTAATGACACCAAAGCCCATTGGGCGCGGCTATGTGCAATTAGCACCGACAAACAAGCATCCGTGGAGTGAAGTTGCTAAGAAAATTTACGCACATGAATTCCACTACTCTAAGTTAGAAAATCTAGATCCAAAAACCCATTATGCCTATGAGGTCTTACGTGGTGTAGGTGTGGATAATAAGCGCGATGGCATCTTGAAGCACAACCTATTGGCCACTTATTCACATCTTAGAAATGTGGGCGGCAATCATTGGGTTGAACAATTTGTTAACTTTATTAAGGATAAACAAAAATGATCACAATCACTAAAAATGCAGCTGAAGAAATTGGCTTATCTACTCAAAATCCAGATGCTCAAGGTATGCTCATTCGTTTTGCAGTTGATAAAACTGATGAAGGCTTTCAATACCTAATGGGTTTTGATGAGCGCTCAGATAATGACATCCATCTAGAATCTAACGGCATTGAGTATGTTATGTCTTATTCACAAAAAGGATTGTTGGAAGGTATGGTAGTTGATTTTGACGAAATTGACACTGAAAATGGCTATGGCTTTATCTTTATGAACCCTAATGATCCAAACTACGAGCCACCTGAAGAGGGTAAGGTGCCTGCTAAGTCTT